>JAGWPQ010000154.1 GCA_028877045.1 Bacteroidota bacterium
GGCATGAGCGGATTGGAATTGCTGAAACATATCAAAGAAAAATACGAAAAACCTCCACCTGTTGTTATGATGATCACTGCTTATGGAGATGGCGATAATTATAAGGAAGCAATGAAATTAGGAGCTGATGATTTTTTGACTAAGCCCGTTGATTTCGCAGTATTAAAAGAAAAACTTAAAACAAGAATAGTATGACTAAAATTCTGGTAGCTGATGATGAGACAGATTTAGAAGTGCTTATCAGGCAAAAATTCAGGCAAAAGATCAGAGAAAAAGAATACGATTTTGTGTTTGCGGTAAATGGTAAAGATGCTTTGGAAAAAATGAAACAACATAGTGATATTGATGTTGTGTTGAGCGATATTAATATGCCTGAAATGGATGGCCTTACTTTGCTCGGAAGGTTAAATGAAGTGTCGCCAATGTCGAAGACTGTAATGGTTTCGGCTTATGGCGATATGGATAATATCAGAACTGCCATGAACAGAGGCGCTTTTGATTTTGTTACCAAGCCTGTAAATTTCGAAGATTTAGAATTGACCATTGAAAAGACCATCCATTTTGTAAATCAATTAAAAGAAACGTTGCAGGCCATTAAAGAAAATAATATTCTTAGAATGTATGTTGATGCTAATGTCCTGAATTTTATGAATACTAAAGAATATGAGAATTCATTAACTGATAATGAGATAACTGAAGCAACTGTTGCCTTTATTGATATCTGTGGGTTTACATCCATAAGTGAAAAAGAAACACCCGATACTGTAGTTAAAATGTTGAATAAATATTTCGAAGTAATGGTAAAGGAGATCATTGCTCAAAATGGTATCGTAGATAAATTCATTGGTGATTGCATCATGGCTGTTTTTAAAGGACCGTATCATTTAGATCGTGCCATTGATGCCTGTATAGCAATCAGGAATAAGATCGATTCCCTTCCAGGAGAGCATGATTTTAATCCAAAAGTTTCTATTGGGATCAATAGTGGAGAAATGATCTCAGGTAATATTGGTTCTGCTACATTACGCAGACTGGATTATACTGTTATTGGAGATACTGTTAACACTGCACAACGTTTACAGGCTGTTGCTGCCAAGAGCCAGATATTAATAACAGAAGCATGTTATGAAAAAGTAAAGCAATCTTTCAACTGTAAAAAAAATGGAGCAGTTAGTTTAAAAAATAAATCAGCAGAAGTGATGCTGTATGAAGTATTGAATTAAAAAAAATTATATGATGCAGTTTGAACAGGTTTATTCTTTTCTGATACATAAATTAGAAACCGGATTGCCCAACTATATAGCCTATCATAATGCGCAGCATACTAAAAATGTTATTGCAGCTGCGGAGCATTTGGCTTTAGCTGAAAACATAGTTGGTGATGAGATCGTGTTATTGAAAACAGCAGCTCTGTTTCATGATTCCGGTTTTTTACAAAATCATTTTGAACATGAGACAATTTCCTGTGTGTTGGCAAAAAAATATTTACCCAATTACGGCTATACCCATGAGCAGATTGAAATCATTTGCCGCATGATCATGACGACGA
>JAGWPQ010000019.1 GCA_028877045.1 Bacteroidota bacterium
AAATCGTTGATGGCATTATTGCGACTATGATCCTGAAATTGATTAATAAATTTTTCACTGCTTACATATAAGACTACTTTATTGGGATGCAAACGTTTTACTTCGTTGCCGATTGATTGCGCCAAATGTGTTTTTCCCAAACCAACACCACCATAAATAACTAATGGGTTAAAAGAATTAGCACCGGGTTTTTCTGCAACAGTTTTTCCGGCACGGCGTGCCACACGGTTGCAATCGCCTTCAATAAAAGCATCGAAAATATAAATTGAATTTAATTGCGGGTCGATCTGCATTTTTTTCAAGCCGGGAATAACAAAAGGATTTTTAACAGGATTATCAATTACCAAAGGAAAATTCATTTCATTATTACTAAATGTCTTCATACCGCTTGCAGGAACATCCATGCTGCCATTACGCCCGTTACCGCTATCAACCATGATACGATATTCTAATCTTGCTTCTTTTCCTAATTCACGTTTTAAAGTTTTGGCCAAAAGATTTACATAATGTTCTTCAAGGTATTCGTAAAAGAATTGGCTCGGTACCTGAATCATCAAAACATTATTCTTTAATTCAACAGGATTGATTGGTTCGAACCAGGTTTTAAAATGTTGCCACTCTACAATATCCTTAATAATTTTTAGGCAATTATTCCAAACGACTTCTGCATTTTTTGTCATACAATAATTAGGTGGCTTTTATAGTGTGTTAAGATTTTTTTCTGTTTTTTGTCTCCATTTTTTAACTGAATAATCAATTTTAAAAAAAGTGGAGACGGACTGCGAATATGTAAACTTTATGTTGAAAAAAAAATTTTTTATTCTCTGATTTTTTTCCCTATAACAAAAGAATGCGCTTCGAAAAATTTTTTCTTACCCGTTCGGGCAAAGGAATAATCCAATCTTCCTAACTGGATGCCGCCCCATCCCACCTGATTTACAACTGTATCCCCTCCTTTCCTGTTTCTGTAAACCTTTGGTGCATCAAAGAAACGATGTGTATGACCACCAATAATTAAATCAATATCATAACATTGTTTTGCCAGAATTTCATCGCTGACTTTATTGTCTTGATATTTATCACCGAGATGCGACAAACAAATAATCATGTCGCAATTATTTTTTTTAAGATGATCTGCAGTTTGATTTGCTTTTTCAATTGGTTCCTCATAAATAGTTTTATCAAATAAATTTTCGGCAACCAATCCTTTCAATTCTATTCCAACACCAAATACTCCAATTTTTATTTTCCCTTTTTGATAGATTTTATATGGAGAAAATTTATATTCCATTGCAGTGTTGGTAAAATTATAATTGCAGATAAGAATAGGGAAGTTAGCATGTTTAATTTGTGTTGCAAAATTTTCTATTCCGGCATCAAAATCATGGTTTCCCATGGTGGCGGCATCATATTGCATCATACTCATTGCTTTTATCTCAGGTTCACCTTTATATAAATTAAAATAAGGTGTTCCCTGAAAAATATCACCCGCATCCAATAACAAAACATTTTCTGTTTCCCTTCTGATTTTATTAATTAATTCTGCCCTCGCAGCCACACCACCTAATCCTGCATTCTTGCTGCCATCCATTGGAAAAGGTTCTAATCTGCTGTGCACATCATTGGTATGCAAAATTGTTAATCGTTCAAATTCGCTTTCTGCAAATAAATTATCGGGTACAACAGTCGATGCAATTAATGCAGCGCCTGTCATTGCAGTTTGTTTCACAAATTTTCTTCTGTCAATTTGCATACACTATCCTGTTATCAGTTTTTGAATCGATTGATTTTCCTTGTTTACTTAAAAGCATAATATATTCCATCAACGCCTCACGAAATAAATAACCTTTATTTATTTGTTCAATACCACGCAACATACCGCAGTCATCGCCTCCATTGGCAATATAATCTGTGTTGGCAACAATGTATGTAACGTTTTCATCCAAAGGTTTATCATCAATAAAAACATTTATCGCCTTTTTATTTTTGATAGCCATCCGCAAGCCTGAAACTGGCCATCCGTCACGCTCTGCCATCTTATCTAAAAATTGCTGTACTATTTTCCCTGATAATTCCTGAAGTACAATTAAATTATCAAACGGCATCAACTCAAAAATTTTTCCAACTGTAATTTCGCCCTTGGGAATATAATACCTGATGCCGCCATAATTAACAAAAGCAATATCTACTTTACGACCGAATTTTTTTTCTGCCATTGTTTTCATACAATCGCTCATAAAATTTCCAAGAACACTTTCGGGTTGCCTTTTTGTAAGACCATTTAAAGAAAATCCGATTACGCGGTTCATTGTTTTATTAACGCTATCGGCATAAGGTTTTATTAAATTGAGCAGAGTAGTGTCAACTTTTAATTTGTTTTCAACTTTATAATCAGTGAATTCAACAATTGCAGTTTGTGCCTTAGCAACAGCGACAATCATCAGCGCAAAAAATAGTAATAAATATGTAAAATATTTTCTCAGCATGTTAGTAATGGCAGGACATGAAAGATACAATCTTTTGCTAATAAATAGCGTGAATTTTTATTACTGCGAAAGATTTTTTTAATACACTATTTTTGTTGTTCAAACACATAAAATATGAGTTACGAGATTACAGGAAAATTAGTTGCCAAATTTGATATTGTTCAACGTACCGAAACTTTTAAAACAAGAGAATTTGTTATTGAAAAGTCAGAAGATATTAACGGACGAGCCATTACCAATTACGTTAAATTTCAATGCGTGCAGGATAAGACGGCAATGCCCGACCGTTTTAATATCGGCGATGAAGTAAAAGTGCTTTTTAATTTAAAAGGAAGTAAATGGACGAAAGACGGCCGAGAAAATTATATTACCAATTTAGATGCCTGGAGAATGGAATCGGTTAAGTTAGGCGAGCAAAACCCTGCCCCCGATTTTATTCCCGATGCACCACCTGCCGATGCAGTTGATGATTTGCCCTTTTAATTTTTAAAATAATTACACGGATTACTGTGAATTACACGAATTAAAAAATATGTTTTGAACTAATTCGTGTAATTCGATTTAATTAATGTAATAAAAAGTTTTATAGGATAAACACCTATCAACATGCAAAAAGATATTTCTATCAAACTAAAGCCTGCAGAGGCTTTTGATAATGCCACCATCCGAAGTTATCTGGCGCAATCATTAGCCACAACAGAAAATTCCATCACAGGATTTTATACCCTTAAACAATCTATCGATGCCAGAAGCAGGCAACAGGTTTGGATCAATCTTACTTTAAAAACATTCATCAAAGAACCATTTCATCAAAGAGAAATTGAAAAGATTTCTTTTAAAAATGTTTCCCGTTCCAATAAAAAAATAATTATTGTTGGTGCCGGGCCGGCAGGATTATTTGCCGCACTTAATTTTTTGGAACAAGGTATTCAACCAATTATTTTAGAACGCGGAAAAGATGTTCGTTCGCGGCGCAGAGATCTGGCTGCATTAAATAAAGACGGCATCATCAATCCCGAAAGCAATTATTGTTTTGGTGAAGGCGGTGCCGGAACGTACAGCGATGGAAAATTATATACGCGAAGTTCGAAACGCGGCGATATCAATCGCATTTTAAATTTATTTGTTCAGTTTGGTGCCGACGAAAAAATTTTATACGAAGCACATCCGCACATTGGTACCAATAAATTACCGCATATCATTACCGCCATGCGGGAAATGATAATGAATTGCGGCGGGCAATTTTTATTCGAAAAAAAAGTAACCGATTTTATTATTGATAATGATGAACTGAGAGGCGTTAAAACTGCCGATGGTAATTCGTTTTTTGCTGATGCAGTTATTTTGGCAACAGGCCATTCGGCAAGAGATATTTTTGAATTGCTTCATAAAAAAAATATTCTGATCGAAGCAAAACCTTTTGCATTGGGTGTTAGGATCGAACATCCGCAAACATTAATCGATTCCATACAATATCATTGCGCAGTGCGTGACGAAAATTTGCCGCCTTCATCTTACAGTTTGGTTGAGCAGGTAAACGATAGAGGTGTATTTAGTTTTTGCATGTGCCCCGGCGGGATCATTGCTCCTGCTGCAACACAGCCAAATGAATTGGTGGTGAACGGATGGAGCCCTTCGAAAAGAAATAATCCTTTTGCCAACAGCGGCATGGTGGTAACAGTTGAATTAAAAGATGCCGTTGAATATTTTAAAAGTGAAAAGTCAAAAGTCAAAAATGAAATGATGAATTCACCATTGACCTTGATGAATTTTCAAAAAAACATCGAACAAAAATCTTTTAATGCTGGCGGAGGAAAATTTGTTGCACCTGCCCAACGAATGGTTGATTTTTGCAACAATAAAATTTCATCTTCGCTGCCCGATTGCAGTTATTTGCCCGGAATAGTTTCAACCGATATGCGCCACGTTTTACCATCATTCATTCATAAAAGTTTACAGGAAGGCTTTAAAAAATTCGGGAAAAAAATGAATGGCTATTTCAGCAACGATGCCGTTGTTGTTGCTACCGAAAGCCGCACATCATCGCCTGTTCGGATCCCAAGAAACGCTATCACTTTAGAACATTCACAAATAAAAAATTTATATCCCTGCGGCGAAGGCGCCGGTTATGCAGGCGGTATTGTAAGTGCTGCAATGGATGGCGAAAGAGTGGCAAATATCATCGCTCAAAAAATCAATTCATTATAAACTCATTAATTTATGGGCTATCTCCATAAATAAGCCTTATAATTTTGTATTTGAAATGATTTTTTGCGTAAACTGCAATAATATTACACGCCCCCAGTAATATTTAGTTGACACCACTTAGAATTATCTTTATAAATTCATTTTACGAACTTGAATTTTATAAAGGAATATTAACTGAAAATGACATGAGTAAAATTCTGGAGTTACAACAACTGCGAAAGTATTATGCTACACAAAAGGCCGTAGATGATATAAGTTTCAGCATTTCGAAAGGAAGCATTTTTGGTTTATTGGGCCCTAACGGTGCCGGCAAAACCACTTTGCTGAGAATGATCACCGGCATTTTTTATCCCGACAGCGGCGAAATTATTTTAGATGGAAAAAAATTTCATCCCATCGATGATATTGTGAAGATCGGTTATATGCCCGAAGAACGCGGCCTCTACAAAAAAATGAAGATCGGCGATCAGGCTTTATACTTAGCACAATTAAAAGGTTTAAGTAGAAGCGAAGCCATGGAAAAAATAAAATTCTGGTTTTCGCGATTGGAAATGGAAAGCTGGTGGAATAAAAAAGTAGAAGATTTGAGTAAAGGAATGAGCCAGAAATTGCAATTCGTTACAACCATTTTACACGAACCTAAATTAATTATCCTTGATGAACCATTCAGCGGATTAGATCCCGTGAATGCCAATTTAATTAAAGATGAAATTTACGGTTTGGCGCAAAGAGGCAGCACCGTTATTTTTAGCACACACCGTATGGAACAGGTAGAAGAAATTTGCGATCATATTGTTTTGATGAATTTAGGCAAGAAGATTTTAGATGGTACCGTTGCCGATGTGAAGCAACAATTCAAAGAAAATAAATTCAGCATCAAACTGCACGAACTACCTGCCAATACAACGCATGAATCGTTTGAAGTTGTTGAGCAGAAAGCAAATGCATTTACAGTAAAGATTAAAGAAGGTTTCAAAAGTAATGATGTGCTGCAATTTTTCCTGCAACAAAATGTTACGGTAGAAGCTTTCAACGAAATACTTCCTTCACTCAATGATATTTTCATTCATTTGGTGGAAGGAACAAAATCGGTCTCGAGGGCTTTTCAACAAATTCAAGCTTAATTAAAAAAATCATTACAAAATAATTGTATGAATAAAATATTTCTGGTTGCAAGAAGAGAATTTCTCAGCCGTGTGCAGAAAAAGACATTTTTACTCACAACTATTTTATTACCCTTGATCATTTTTGCATTTTATGCACTGATCATTTATTTCTCGATTAAAACAAACGATAACTTACACATTGCTGTTGCCGATGAAGCAAATATTTTAAATGGAAAAATAAATTCGAAAGACGATATTGTTTTTGAAGTAATAAAAAATGAAACACCACAATCACTAAATGCAGCACTTGAGCAAAAGAAATATGATGGCTATATTTTTATTCCGCACACTTATAATTTAATGGGCAAAGATTCTTTGCAATTGAAGTCGAATAAAGCTATCGGCATCATGACCCGAGAAAAAATTCAAAAAAGTTTTGATGATGTACTGGAAGAAAAAAGATTATTGTCACTCAATATTTCAAAAGCACAATTAGACAGTATTCAAAACAATAACAACCGGATAAAATTTGCAACCGTTACCGGTAAAGCCGATGATAATACCAAAGCAGGTCTCAGTTATGCAGTTGGTTATATTTCTGGATTCTTAATTTATATCATTTTATTTATTTACGGTACCATGGTCATGCGTGGTGTGATGGAAGAAAAAATGAATCGCATTGCCGAAGTAATTGTCAGCAGTGTAAAACCATTTCAATTAATGATGGGAAAAATAACCGGCATCGGTGCAGTTGGATTGGTGCAATTTATTATCTGGATCGTTTTAGTTTTTGGATTGCAATTATTGTTGCCATTATTGTTCCCCGATCTGTTGCATCAAATGCAGGGACAACCTATGCAACCTGCCGGAATGCAGGCTGCACAAGCCGCTCAGGCAATGAAGCAAAGCGGTGGCATGAGCGAATTGATGAACAGTTTGCAGCAAATTAATTTTACACTCATCATTGGTTGTTTTATATTTTATTTCCTGGGTGGCTATCTTTTATACTCATCATTATTTGCAGCAGTTGGCAGTGCAGTAAACGAAGACCCACAGGATGCACAGAGTTTATTATTGCCCATCACCATGCCAATTATTTTCGCAATTGTTATCATGACCAAAGCAGTTAATGAACCAAATAGTAGTCTTGCCGTTTTTGGAAGTCTATTTCCGCTCACATCGCCAATCGTAATGATGGCGCGCATTGCACACGGCATGCCCGAAGGTGTAACGCTGTGGGAATTAATTTTAAGCATGGCTTTATTGATTGCCGGATTTTTGGCTACGACATGGCTTGCTGCAAAAATTTATCGCACAGGCATTTTAATGTATGGTAAAAAAATAACCTGGAAAGAAATGTGGAAATGGGCGGTTAGGAAAAGTTAATTGATGAATTGCGCTGCCATTTATGGCGGTGAAAATTTATTAAATATTAAAAAATAAAAAGCTGGTTATTATGTAACCGGCTTTTGTTTTTCATGGCATCGCCTGTTGCGTCGCACACTTCAACGTTCAGAACATTTTTCATCAATCAAAAAAGTCGTGTAACTCCATTTCATCTGCGTTATCCGTGTTCCAATTTCTTCGCGTCGTTGCGTGAAAATTAAATCGGCTTCTTCAACGCATTTTCAAAATCATTCCAAATTTCTTTTACCACTTCGGCTGCAGGTTTTATTTCTTTTATCAATGCACTTACCTGCCCTATTTCTAATTCACCTGCATGCAGATCACCTTCAAACATTCCTTTTTTTGCACGGCCACGGCCTAATAAATTTTTTAATTGTTCTTCATCATCGCCACGCAATTCTGCTTCTCTCACTTCATTAAAAAAATCATTTTTTAATAACCGAACGGCGCCGATCTTTTTTAAACTCAATAAAGTATCGCCTTCTTTTGCATTCACCACCGCTTCTTTAAAACTCAGGTGCGATGAGGCTTCCGGCGTACACACAAACCTGCTTCCAATCTGAACACCATCAGCACCAAGTATCATGGCTGCTAACATTTGCCTGCCTGTGGCAATGCCACCGGCAGCGATCACAGGAATTTTTACAGCATCTCTTACCGCAGGAATCAACACCAATGTTGTTGTTTCTTCTCTCCCGTTATGCCCGCCTGCTTCAAAACCTTCAGCAACAATTGCATCAACACCGGCAGCTTCGGCTTTTTGTGCAAACACACTGCTGCTTACCACATGCACTACTTTAATTTTGTTTTGTTTAAAAATATTAGTCCATGTTTTTGGATTGCCTGCACTGGTAAAAACAATTGGCACTTTTTGCTCAATAATTATTTCAATATGTTTTTCAATATCAGGATACATCAACGGAAGGTTAACGCCAAAAGGTTTATCTGTTGCGGCTTTGCATTTAATGATATGTTCTTTCAAAACATCTGGATACATGCTTCCGGCGCCAATCAATCCCAAACCGCCGGCATTGCTAACAGCACTTGCCAATTTCCATCCGCTTGCCCAAATCATTCCGGCCTGAATGATGGGATAATTAATATTGAAGAATTGTGTGATGCGGTTGTTCTGAAGTTCATGGTTCATAGCAATAATTCATGGTTATTCCAAAGTTAAACAACCATTACCTATGAACCATCACCCATTAACCAAAATCAAGTTCGGTATTATCGCCAATATTTAAACTGCGGCTTAATCCTTTTACAGAAGCATCGCTGCCGATCAGGGAATTATCTAACACCACTTCGTATAAATTAGTGTATGAGCCGATGATGCTGTCGCGAACAATAGAATGTTTGATGGAGGTATTGGCACCAATGGCAACATGCGGACCAATGATAGAATTAGAAATGTTGCAACCGGTAGAAATACTTACCGGCGGAATAATGATGGTATCTTTAAAATTGTGATGTTCGGAAACATTGCCTCCGAATTTTTTTAACAGCGTGGCATTACTTTCCAATAAAGTTTCTTTCTTACCACAATCGAACCAATGTTTTACTTTAAACGATTTGAATTTTGCACCACGGGCAATCATACAATCCAATGCATCGGTTAAATTATATTCGCCCTGTGTTGTAATTTTTTGTGTAAACAAATGATGCAGACATTCGAATAAAAAATTCGTTTCTTTTATTTTATATAAACCAACCAATGCCATATTACTTTTTGGGATAGAAGGCTTTTCGATCACATGTTCTATAAAGCCATCTTCGCCAATATCGGCAACACCAAAATTGCGGGGATCGTCAACTTTTTTTATTCCCAGCATGCTGTACGGACTATCCATCACTTCTTTCACATCGTATTCGCAAATAGTATCGCCGAGAGTAACAAATACTTCCTCATCACCAACAATATTTTTTGCTAATTCAATGGCATGACCGGTTCCCTGCCGTTCATTCTGATACACAAAATGTGTAATTAAATTAGGATAGGTTTGCGTTACATATTCCTGAATTTTTTCGCCCAGATAACCCACGATAAAAATAAATTCGTTGATGCCCGCTTCGTGTAACTGATCTACAATAAAACTTAAAATAGTTTTACCTGCTATAGGAATTAAAGCTTTAGGCTGCGTATAAGTATGCGGTCTGAGTTTTGTGCCGGCTCCCGCAACAGGAATAATCGCTTTCATTAAGGGGTACTGTTTTGATGAACTCAATTCTTCTTTCCCTAAATATGTTGATAATACGCATTATTAGGGAGCGTGAAAGTAATAAAAAGTTTTTTATTCAGGTATTACTTATCGTTTAAGTGTAAAACATCTTTTCGTAAAAAGCGGATAGCTGCTTGTGAACAACTATTTTTGCGGCAAATTACCAGTATTAAAATATCATTCACTTTATAAATATTTTGTACATGCAAAGAGATACATTGGTTTTTGACCTCATCAAACAGGAATTGGAAAGACAAAGAAGAGGTATTGAATTAATTGCTTCCGAGAATTTTACATCATTACAGGTGATGCAGGCAATGGGTGGTGTGATGACGAATAAATATGCCGAAGGTTACCCCGGCAGAAGATATTATGGCGGTTGCGAAATTGTAGATCAAACCGAACAATTAGCCATCGATCGTTTGAAACAAATATTCAATATCGAATATGCCAATGTGCAACCTCACAGCGGTGCACAGGCTAATGCTGCATTGATGTTATCGATCCTGCAACCCGGCGATGCCATACTGGGACTGGATTTGAGCATGGGCGGACATTTAACGCATGGCAGCCCTGTTAATTTCAGCGGTAAATTATACAGACCGCATTTTTATACGGTTACCAAAGAAAAAGGATTGATCGATTATGAAATGCTCGAATCGAAAGCAAGAGAAATAAAACCCAAATTAATTATTTGCGGAGCCAGTGCATACAGTCGTGATATTGATTATAAAAGAATAAGAAAAGTGGCAGATGAAGTTGGTGCATTCGTTATGGCCGATATTGCCCATCCTGCAGGATTAATTGCAAAAGGATTATTGAGTTCGCCATTTGAACATTGCCAGTTTGTAACATCAACCACACATAAAACTTTACGCGGACCACGTGGCGGCGTAATTATGATGGGAAAAGATTTCGAAAATCCGTTTGGTTTAAAAGATGTGAAAGGAAATATCCGCATGATGAGCAATTTGATTGATATGGCTGTGTTTCCGGGCACACAGGGCGGACCTTTGGAACATGTGATCGCCGCAAAAGCCATTGCCTTCGGCGAAATTTTAACTGATGAATATACCGTGTATGCCAAACAAGTCCAAAGCAATGCACAAGCAATGGCAAAAGCATTTGTAAACAGAGGTTATAAAATTATCAGCGACGGAACCGACAATCATTTAATGCTCATCGATCTCAGAAACAAAAATATCAGCGGTAAAAAAGCAGAACAGGTTTTAGGTCATGCTGATATTACCGCCAATAAAAATATGGTACCTTACGACGATAAAAGTGCATTTGTAACATCGGGTATCCGTTTTGGTGTGCCCGCCATCACAACAAGAGGAATGAAAGAAGATCACATGGAATTTGTGGTGAATGCTGTTGATACTGTGTTGATGAATGCTGACGATGCCAATACATTATCGAAAGTAAAATCGCAGGTGAACGAGTTTATGAGTCAGTTTATTTTATATCCTGAATTGGGATAGTATAAGTTTAAAGAGTTTAAAAGGTTCAAGAAGTTTAAAAGGTTAACCATACAACTTTGAACTTCTTAAACCTCTTGAACTTCTTAAACCCCTTAAACCTTTTAAACTTTTTTTATGATACAAAGAATTCAAACCATTTGGTTATTATTTGCAACCGCACTCGGTTTTATTTCTTTAAAAACATCTTTCTTTAGCGGTCACAGAATAAATGATGCTGCAAAAGAAATGGTATTCGTTAATGCACGATACAATATTCTTTTAACCCTTGCTACCACTGCAACAGCTTTTATTGCACTGATAGCAATCTTTATGTTTAAGGACCGAAAGTTGCAGTTGAAAATGACAATCATTGCTATCATATTATCTCTTGGAACAATTGCATTATATTTTTGGCAAAAGCAAAGTTTTGTTCCCGAAGAAACCAGTATAACCCTTACTGCCATTATACCTGCTGCGATTCCTGTTTTCTTGCTTTTAGCAGCAAGACATATCTGGAAAGATGAAAAATTAGTAAAAAGTGTGGACAGGCTCAGATAAATCCTTGATAAAATAAAAATTTCAACTTTATAAGAGTTGGAATTTTTATTTTATTACAATCGTAGCTCATCACAACATCTTTTTCATTCCAATTCATTTATCTTGCCACATCGGGCACAACTGGTAAACTTTCATTACCGGTTTCGCTTACACTCTGCACTGCAAAAAAGTAATTGTCTTTCGAGTATGGAAGTTTCATTGAAGTTTCGGTTGTAAAAAATTTCTTTTGCCAGAATGCACTCGTAGTTTCTCTCATCAAAATATAATAACCTTTTACTTTACCGTTTCTGGGTGCTTTCCAAATTAACGAAGTATAATTTTCCAAATTTTTTGTCTGCACTTTTACTTCGGCAGGCATGGATGGCGCTTTAGCTAAATTGGCAAGATTGGCTATATTAACCGCCGTATTTTTTCGCAAATATTCAAAGTCCATGAACTCGCCCAGATCGCCATACTGAATATTATTTTCTTTGCGCACATCCTGATGCTGGTGATAATAATTTTCATTCATCTCCGTAATTCTTACCGCAGCAAAACCATTTTCAACAAAAGCCAGATGATCACCGCCGCGCAAAAACCTGTCGTTGCGGTATATCATTACCACTTCTATATTTTCCACATAACGTTCTCCGATCTCTTTTACATAACGCGCCAACTGTCTAGCCTTACCATCATTTTCCAAACCAAGCGAACGAATATATTTTGCACTTTTTTCTGTTTCATACAAAGGCAATCCTTCACTAAAAACACGGATGCGGGTATTATCAATAATATTTGTTTCACTGCTGTTATTACTGCCCATGATATCATTGTTCAGCACTGCTTCAATATTCCAGTTCTCTTTTTTTGCTTTGTTCGCTAAAAAATATGCACCCAATAATCCTTGCTCTTCGCCACTCACACAAACAAAAATTATGGTGGCAGGAAACGCATGTTTGCTCATCACCCTTGCACTCTCAATTACAGCAGCAGAGCCACTTCCATCGTCATTGGCGCCGGGTGAATCATTGTCTCTATCCATCTCTTTACTGCGCCGCGAATCCAAATGCCCGCTGATCAAAAATATCCTGTGATCGGAAGTATCAGTTCCTTTTAAAACAGCCATTACATTTCCTAAAACCGTTGGCACATCAACTCTTTTTCCATCGGGTTTATAAGTGATGGTATCGATAAAAGCTGTTAATCTTCCGTTCGATGTTTTTGCAAAAGAATTAAATTTTTGCAATACCCAATTGCGTGCAGCACCAATGCCTCTTGCTGTTTCGGTTTGCGTGCTTAATGTATGGCGCGTTCCGAAAGCCACCATCGTTTTAATGTACGATTGCAACGAATCGGCCGATACTTCTTTTACCATCGATGCAATTTCTGCATCGCGGTCAATAATAGTTTGCGAAAATGAAAACGAATAAATGCATGACAATGCAAGTACAAAAAATATTTTTCTCATGAGTGTTTGGTTAATGTTTAAAGATAAGTAAGAAGATTATTTGTTAACGAGCTTTTGTACAAGTGGCAGCTGCGGTTGCGTCGCACTCTTCAACGCTTTACTCTGTATTGAGCTTTTTATAAAATTGTTGAATAATGTTATGAAAGTACAAGTGTGCGACGCAACAGGTGACGCTATGAAAAACAAAAGCTCGCTACAAAAAATTCATTTAAAATTCGGCATCAATAATTATACTTTCCCTTCCAACGATCTTTTAAAAATTTGCGCAGTTCGTTTTCTCTTGCATTATTGCCGGGTTTGTAGAATGCAGTGCCGATAAGCTTTTCGGGCAAATATTCCTGCTCAATAAAATTACCTTCGCCGAGATGTGAGTATTGATAATTTTTTCCGTAATCCAGATCTTTCATCAACTTGGTTGGTGCATTGCGTATGTGCAATGGTACGGGCAGATCGCCATGTTGCTGCACGGCTTGTTGTGCTTCGGCAATGGCCACAACGGCTGCATTACTTTTTACACTCGATGCCAGATATGTGGCGCACTGACTTAAAATAATTCTGCTTTCAGGATAACCGATCTTGCTTACCGCATCGAAAGTTGCATTGGCCAGCAACAACGCATTTGGATTGGCGTTGCCAATATCTTCACTCGCAAATATCAACATGCGGCGTGCAATAAATTTTACATCTTCGCCACCCTCGATCATTCTTGCCAGCCAATACACCGCAGCATTGGGATCGCTGCCACGCATACTTTTTATAAAGGCCGAAATGATATCGTAATGTTGTTCGCCCTGTTTATCGTACAACGCAATTTTTTTCTGCGCAACATTCATCACAAAATCATCTGTAATAATTATTTCTTTTTTATTGGTTGATGTAATAATTAATTCGATCAGGTTTAATAATTTTCTTGCATCACCTCCGCTGATATTAATTAATGCTTCCGTTTCTTTTAATTCAATTTTATATTGTTTGAGTAATGCATCCTGATTAATTGCCTGTTGCAGCAAATCGATCAAATCCTTTTCCTGCAAGGGTTTCAGCACATATACCTGGCAACGGCTTAATAATGCCGAATTAACTTCGAAAGATGGATTTTCGGTTGTGGCACCAATTAAAGTAATGATGCCTTTTTCAACAGCACCCAATAATGCATCCTGCTGGCCTTTATTGAAACGGTGAATTTCATCAATAAATAAAATAGCTTTTGATGTTTGTTTGGCAGTATCAATTACTTCCCGTACATCTTTCACTCCACTGCTTATTGCACTCAATTGAAAATATGGAGCTGATAAACTATGTGCGATAATATTGGCGATGGTTGTTTTACCAACTCCCGGCGGTCCCCATAAGATCATGGAAGGGATATTACCTTGTTCGATGGCTTTGCGTAAAATACTTCCTTTGCCGGTGAGATGTTCTTGTCCAACCAGATCGTCCAAAGTATTCGGACGCATTCTTTCGGCTAAAGGTGCATTGAGATTCATGTATGAAAAGTAAGCAAAATAATTTTAGCCGCGAATGCACGAATGAAAAATTGTTTTGTGTAATAGTTGCATACAACAATTTGCAAAGCGAATGCAGTATATGTTTTCAGCGGCTCTTACTCAACATCAAATACCTGTTTGTATTTTTTCAAGAAACGAAAAGTAATAACAATATGCAGTAATAGAATTGTTGAGAAAATAGCTAAAAAATATAAAATGCCTTTCACCATTGAAACAAAAGTGTCGGTTGTGGCGCCTTGTGGCATATTGGTTTGTTGTTGTGCCAATAATGGCCCCATCATTGTTTTAATTATATCAGGTTGTGTTAATACAATAAAAAGTTGAATATAACTCATGGCAACAAATACGATGCTTACGAAAGCATTTACTTTTATCAGGTCTTTTAGTGAATGTTTACATGGTTTTGCCTGTTGAATGCCGGTTGTAAAAAAACGGTAACTGGTATAAATATAAATGACCATGCAGGCAACAATAAAAACGCTGATCCATAATGCTGGTTGTACCAATGCTGCCATGATCGCAAAGAAATCTACAAAAGCAAATAACCCGGCAACAGGTAACAGTATAAAAAAAAGTATTCGATAAACAGATTCAATTTTCATAAATAAAATTTCTGAGGCGCAAGATGCGATATTTTTTTGAGTTGAATTTTATTCATGATGAATGTGCAGAAAATTTATTGTTGCTGTTGCCCCATAAAATTATCATCTATCAATAATTCATTTTCATTGTCGGCGATGGTTTGCATTTGCACATTTGTTTTTTCTTCAAAAATATTTCCATCCTCATAACCAACCGAAACGTACACTGATAATTTTTGCCGAGCAGGTCCTTTAAATGTTCCCTTCACCGGTGTACAATCGTTGAAATGGTTACCCACAGCGAGTTTTACGTGAGTGTTGGTTACCCAGACATTGTTGGTAGGATCCAATCCAACCCAACCTGTACCCGGAATATAAGCTTCTACCCATGCATGTGTAGCACCTTCGCCGCGCATACCATTTTTGTTGGGACAAATATATCCGCTTACATAACGCGACGGAATTTGTAAAGTGCGTAAAATCTGCAGCATCACGTGTGCAAAATCCTGGCAAACACCCGAACGCAATTCTAAAATTTCATCAACAGTTGTTTCGATATTGGTAATGCCCTTGATGTATTTGAAATTCGTAAAAATAAATTCATTACAACTTTGAGCAATTTCGGCAATGCTTTTATTTGCCGGGTTTATTGCAGCAATGATTTCGTCGATACTTTTTTGCGATTGAATGGTATCGGCCCGGCTGAGCTCCAACAATTGAAGATTATCTTTTACTTCGTTTTTTAATTCTTTAAAACCCGAAATAAAATTAATGTTAAGTGAATCAGATAAAGTTGTGCGGATAATTAATTTACTTTCAATCACCAATGTTTTGTGTGGTGGCAACACATTAAACAAACCAATTCTGTTGCCCCAATAATCGGTGTATTGAAAAATATCCGGTTGCTCAGTAATATCTAACTGATGCTGCAATACTTCCTGTTCGATATCCTGATAAGGAAATATTTTTATTTCATTGGTACTTTCTTTGACCGGCCTGTCGTACTCGTATTTTGTGATGTGATGTATTTTAAAAATGGGCATAATAATTAATTAAGAATACGAAAAGAAACTCTTTGCTAACATGCTGCTGAAGTCGTTTAATTCTTTTCTTGTTTCGCTCAGGAATTTCTGCAAAGTAAGCTGATTGATCGAATCAAAATCGGTGTATTGTAATTTACTTACTAACCGTCCCAGACATTTTGTAAGGTCTTCTTTTTCCTTGCTGTGATGGTCTTTCGTCACATCCTCAAAATATTTCTCCACTCTTTTTAAGGTGTACAAAACACTGTGCGAAAATTTTTCATTAAATAAAACCTGGTGCAAAGCATTCAAATTATACTCACTGCTTCGGTATGTTTTTAAATGCAGTTCGTAACCCGATAATGAAAGCAACATCGGCCGCCATTGTAAAATATCTTTCTCTTCTTCAATATTATAATCAATCAAACTAAAATATTTGTCGGCCATTTCAATCGTTAATAAACATCGTTCAATATGTTTGCCCAAGCTCATAAAACTCCAGCCCATACCGCGTGGCATGGTGGTATCGGTAACGCCGCTGTATAAAATACATTCGTTAGCCAAGGAATCTATTGTTTTAATGGCTTCAAAACTTTTTAATTGCGAATCGAGTTTTGATTGATTGATGAGATGATACATTTGATTTACCTGTTCCCACACTTCTTTGGTAATATGATCCTGCATGCCTCTTGCATTCTCTCTTGCCCTTGTGATCAATACTTTTAGCGCATTCAGGTTTTCTTTGTCGGAAATTAATTTATACAAAGCCGCATCTGTATTATGTTCCAGCAATGCAATTTCATTTTCATCGGCAGAGGTAAATACCTCCAGCATGGGGCACCACGACAAATGTTCGTTCACACCTTTGTCCAATAATAAAATATAATGCGTTTTTATGCCACGCAATAATCCGTCGCTGCGTTCCATATAACGACTTAACCAAAACATCGAATCTGCAGTTCTACTAAGCATCTATCAAAATAATTAAGAATTAAAAATTATGAATTTGAAATTAATCAACCACCCATGTGTCTTTACTTCCTCCGCCCTGCGATGAATTAACGACCAAAGAACCTTCTTTCAACGCCACTCTTGTCAATCCGCCGGGAACAATTTTTATACCATCGGGTCCGCACAATGCATAGGGACGCAGATCAACATGACGTGCAACAAATTTTCCATCAATAAAACATGGAACGGTTGATAATTTAATAATCGGTTGCGCAATAAAATTTCTTGGATCTTCTTCAACAGCCATTTTAAATTCTGCAACTTCTTTATCGGTTGTATTACTTCCCATCAGCATGCCGTAACCACCCGATTGATTGGTGCGTTTAATAACCATTTTATGGATATTATCGAACACATATTTTCTTGCCTCTTTATCACTCATTTCATAAGTTGGAACATTTGGCAAAATGGGTTCTTCGTTCAAATAATATTTTATCATGGCAGGAACATAATTGTAAACCGCTTTATCATCGGCCACGCCATTTCCCATTGCATTAACGATGGCAACATTTCCTTTTCGGTATGCACCAATTAAACCGGGAACACCTAACGCACTATCGGGCCTGAATACCAATGGATCTAAAAATTCATCATCCACTCTTCTGTAAATAACATGCACTTGTTGCAAACCATTAGTTGTTTTCATAAACACTTTGTGATTGTCAACAAGAAGATCTCTTCCTTCCACCAGATCTATTCCCATTTGGCGTGCCAGAAAAGTATGTTCGTAATAAGCAGAATTAAATACACCCGGTGTAAGCAGCACTACCATTGGGTTTGATATCTGCTGAGGTGCCAGCGATAATAATATTTGATGCAACAATAACGGGTAATTACTTACCATCCTTACTTTATTATCTGCCAGCATTTCCGGAAAAATACGTTTGGTAACTTCCCTGTTTTCGAGCATATAACTCACACCACTTGGTGTACGTAAATTATCTTCAAGAATATAAAATGTACCATCGTCGCCGCGAATTAAATCGATACCGCTGATGTGTACATAAATATCGTGCGGCACTTTTATTCCGAAAACTTCACGGGTATAATGCGGACAAGATGCAATTAATTCGGCCGGAACAATTTTATCTTTTATGATTTGCTGATCGTTATAAATATCTTTTAAAAAAAGATTCAATGCTTTTAATCGTTGCTGGATCCCTTTTTCGACATGATCCCACTCGGCTGCTGTAATAATTCTCGGAATGATATCGAACGGAAAAATTCTTTCAATACCGGCATTATCGCTGTACACGGTGAATGTAATTCCCTGATTCATGAAAAGTTCTTCGGCAATTCTGTCTTTTTGCTGTAATGCAGCTACATTAAAGTGTTGCAGTGCATCAACAACTTTCCGGTATTGCGAACGGATACTATTGTTGTTGTTCATTTCATCCCACACACCGGGATATAAGAAATATTGTTTCAATAGTTCTTCACAACTCATGGGCTACTTGTTTTGGTATAAAATAAAAAAATTGCATCGTCTCGTGGTGACGTGCAATCGTACTTTGCTCAATATAGGAAAAAAAGGAAAGAAATAAAGAAGATTTCTGAATTAATTAGAAACTGAAATTAATTGCAAACAAAAAAGCCTGTTGAAAAAAAAATCAACAGGCTTTAAAAATATTTTTGTGTAAATCTGTGCCTTCTGTGTTATCCGCGTTCCTATTTCAAATCCAACTTGATCTGCAACTCATCAAATTGTTTTGCATCAATAGTTGCCGGTGCATCC
>JAGWPQ010000155.1 GCA_028877045.1 Bacteroidota bacterium
AAAGCGGTGAAGATGTTGCCACTTATTTGTTCAGTCCTGTCGATGCAGCTTCTGCAAAAGAAGGATTTGCGTGGAGCGATTCTGTTTCATCTGCCGAAGGCTCTAAAATTGTAAATAAATATACCGTATCTAAAGTAACAAAGGATGAAGTTACCTTGATTGTTATCAGCGATAATAAAACCATCACTACCAAACAACAGAACGGTATGGATCTGAAAATTACAATGGAAGGTGCTTTAAATTCAACCCGAATTTATGATGCTTCAAACGGCCTCTTAAAAAATGCAACAACAACTTTTTCTGCAAACGGTAATACCGAAGTGCAGGGTATGACAATTCCGATGACCACAAAAGGAAACGGAACAATTACCATAAAATAATTACAGATCCTCTCCCAGACAAAGGCCATTGCAAATTTGTGATGGCTTTTTTGTTTTTATGAGTTGCAAAGAAACCCTTTGCGGTTAAATAGCAGACTTCTTCGGAAATTAAGACTTCTTCCTTCCTGCAGCCTCAGCAAGACATTTCAAAAATAAAGTTGATGCTATTCTTTTGAGTAACCATTTTTTGTTGCAACAAGTAATTTGAAAATGACATAGTATTAAATTTAGTGTGCCTTCAAAAATCCGTTAGGATTTTTCTCTCTGCGAACTCAAACATTCGCATCAGAAAAGAAAGGCAGGTTGGCAGAAAAAATAAATTCTCTGCTACTTTGCGTCTCTGCGTGAAAAAAACTTTTATTCACTATTTATATTCTCACGACTTTGATATAATGTGCCATTGGCCACTTGCCGAAAGATGATTAACGTAATTTTCGAAGAGCTCTGTTTAAATAAAAAAACTACAGCCGGTATAAACCAACTGTAGTTTTTTTTAATTGAAATGAATTTATTTCTTGGCAGGAATTTTTGAATTAATATAATCGGCTTGTTCCTTTAATCCAGCTGCTTCTTTTTTTGTTACCAATCCCTTCAATAAAAAATTATTGATGAAAGGGTCTGTTTGGCTTCTGTATGCAGTAGGAATTGCTTCGCGGAATTTTACAATTTGATCAACACCTTTTTTTAATTTATCGGTGTCTTTTATTTTGGCCAGTAAAGCACTGAACGATTGTAATTGCTGAAACTTGGCATCGGAGATAGGCGTTTTTTCAAATTCATCCGAAATAAAATCAAAAGAAGTTTCATCACCAAAACTGATCAGCACATTAGAAATGGCGGTAGCTAATTTTCCTTTCGAAGGTTTTTTACTTAATTCTTTTGCTGCATTAAATGCACCGGTGCTGTCAATTTTAGACCAAGCTTCCAATGCACTTCCTGCAATGCTGTACGATGAATCGTAAGTTGCTTTTTCAAACAGATTTCTGTAGACATCTTTTTTATATCGGCCCAGCAATTCAATGGCTTTTGCACGAACAGTTGATTTGGGATCGTTCTTTGCCATCTCTTCAAGCATAGGCTCTGCCTGTGTTTTAACACCATCAACCGAAATGTTTACCTTGTTTAAAGTATAAATACGCAATCCATAATATTTATCTTTCAACGCCATTTTCAACAGATCCAAAGCTTTTTGATCGGCCTGCATCTTTGCAGCAAAATCAATCGCTTCTCTTCTGTCAAGATATAAACCTGCATATTTATATTGATGGATATAATTGTCTAAAGTTTTATTTTCTTTTTTCTCGCAAAGCAAAATTTTATCGCCGTCAAAATTGATCAGATCAGGTTTTTGAGCAACTGCAAACGAAAAAGTATCAACTGCATTTTGTGCCCAAACTTTATATCGTGTTTTATTGGCACCGTTATAAATATCTATGGCAACAGGAAGTTTGAAAATAGTTCCTGTTTGTGTTTGCTGCACAATGACTTTCGCAGTTTTAGTGGCATCATCGTAACTGTAACTGATGTTTAATTTAGGATGACCGCTGCCGTAATACCATTGGTTCCAATACCAGTTCAAATCTTGCCCGGTTACTTCTTCAAAAGCCAAACGCAATTGTTGTGCCTCACCATTTTTAAATTTATTGGTGGTAAGATATAAATGCAATGATTTAAAAAATGCACTGTCGCCAACATAATTGCGCAGCATGTTTAAGATCCTTCCGCCTTTTGGATAACTCACCTGATCGAACACATCTTCTTTATCGGCATAATAAAAACGAACCAGATCTTTTTTATAATTCTCCGGATTCGATAAATAACTCAGTATGCCGCGATAGTTCACTTCATCGCCTGCATCTTTTCCGTATTTGTATTCGTTCCAGATGGTTTCGCTGAAATCGGCAAAAGATTCATTCACGGTAATATTGCTCCAGCTTTCGCAGGTAACATAATCGCCAAACCATTGATGAAATAATTCGTGTGCAATTACATCTTCCCATCCATTGCCATCAATTAATTCACGTGCATCCTGCTGCGCATTTTCGGCGTGCAAAGTTGAAGTTGTATTTTCCATCGCACCGCTCACATAATCGCGGCCAACGATCTGCGAATATTTATTCCATGGAAAATCAACGCCGGTGATCCGTGAATAGAAAGCGATCATTTCAGGTGTATGACCAAATATTTTTCTGGCAACGGGAGCAAACTCTTTCTCCACATAATAACTTACTTCTTTGCCTTTGTACGAATCTTTTACGATCGAATAATCGCCAATGCCCATAAAAAATAAATAAGGCGAATGTGGTAATTCCATTCTCCAGTGATCGGTTCTGGTGCCGTTACTGTTTTTTGTTTGACTGATCAGTTTCCCGTTCGATAACGTAACATATTTTGAAGGAACGGTCATTGAAATTTCTTCGGTACATTTTTGATTGGGCTTATCGATGGTGGGGAACCATGCAGAGTTGGATTCTGTTTCACCCTGTGTCCATATTTCGGTTGGTTTATTTTTTTCTTCTCCTTTAGGATTAATAAAATATAAACCTTTGGCATCACTGATAGCTGCGCTGCCTTTGGCTTTCAGTTCGTTTGGTTTAGAAGTGTAATCGATGAACACTACATAATTTTCGCTAGCCTTATATGTTTTATTTAATTTGATGGAAAGAAAAGACGAATCATAACTGTATTTCAAATCAACATATTTCCCATTAGCAAAAACGGCAACTTTATTGATATTCATTCCTTTGGCATCCAATTGCAAAGTATCGGTTGGATAAAAATGAGGATGCAAGGTGATCCAAGCTTTTCCATATAAATATGATTTAGAAAAATCGAACTTCACCTCCAATTTTGTGTGGACGAGATCATTGATCTTTGTAGCACTTGCCCTGTAATTTTTTTTCCAGCTAGTATCAACTGTTTCATTTTGTGCATGGGCGGCAACAAAAGTAACCAATCCCAACAACAACATATATTTTTTCATAGTTCATTTTTTATGAGGGATAAAGATAAATGCTTGTGCATAAAATAATTTCATTATTTTTTTGGAAGATGATATTCAGGATGAGTGGAGAATTAACAGGATCAAGCACTTTATTTTCATTTAGATTTGTGCTTAATATATTTTCAGATAAATATGATGAAATTATTGTTTAGAAGCTTTCTTTTGATGATCTTAATTGCAACCGGTTCGAACCTGAAAGCACAACAGGAGAAACATTTTATTTTTATTCAAAGCGAAAACCGTAAACCTTTCACAGTTCAGTTGCAGGATCAAAAATATAATTCTACCAATTCCGGTTATGTTACTATCTCACAATTATTGACCGGGAAATATTTTGTAACAGTTAGTTTTCCTAAGAATATAACTCCCGAACAAAAATTTATTATCGATGTAAATATGAACGATTGGGGAACAGGTTATACTTTAAAACAAAACGCTGCCGGCTGGAACCTGATCAATATTGTTGACAGCAATATAGTGGTGATGAACGAAGCAGAACTGGAAAGGTCGATATCAAATAAAAAATCTGCAGCAACTGTCATTAGCGATACTGCAGCAGCTAACCACGATACAATTGCAGTAGCAGAGAAAGTAACCGAAAAAAATATCGTACAGCACGACACAACTGTTGCAACAAAAATAATCGATACCTTAAAACCAATAGATTCGAGTGTTGCTGTTACCGATGTTCAGGCAAAAGTAAATAAGCAGGATACAGTTTCTGTTAACACAGATACTGTTGCAGTAAAAGAAAAAGAGGTTGAGAAAAATATGATACAAAAAGACACGGTTGTTGCAGCAAAAATGATTGCTGCCGAAAAACCAATGGAAGCAAATGCCGTGGCAGTTACTGTTCAGCCCAAGCCCAACAGATCAGTAGTTAAAACATTCGAAAAGATTGCAGCAGCAAGCATCGAGCAGATCTATGTTGTTAAGAATGAAAAAGGATTTGATACGATCGCCATTTTTATTCCGTTGAACCCGTTACCTAAAGTTGTGGTAGCCGTAAAAAAGTGTACGGCGTTTGCAACTGACGAAGACTTCTTCAACATACGGTTAGCCATGGCAAAAGTTACAACCTACGATTCGATGAATGTTGCAGCTAAAAGTTTTTTTGAACTGAAATGTTATTCGGTCGAACAGATAAAAAATCTCGGATATTTATATTTAACCGATTCGGCACGGTATCAATTTTTCGAATTGGCAAAACCATACATATCGGACGGCGAAAAATATGCTTCGCTGCAATTACAATTATCGCAAACAAGCTGGATCGAAAAGTTTAAAGCATCGCTTCAAAATAATTAATCATGCACCGTTATTTTTTAGAACTTGCCTATAAAGGAACACATTACAGTGGCTTTCAGGTGCAGGCAAATGCCAATTCAATTCAAACAGAAACAGAAAAAGCATTAGCGGTTTATTTCAAACAGGAAATTAATTTAACTGGGTCATCACGTACCGATGCAGGTGTTCATGCCCTGCAAAATTTCTTTCATTTCGACACAGAACTCAATATCACCCAAAACGATTTGTATCGTCTCAATGCCATTCTTCCAAAAGATATCATTGCAAAAAATGTATTTGTCGTAAAGCCCGATGCACATTGCAGGTTTGATGCTTTGTCAAGAGAATATCAGTATTTTATTTATCGATCGAAAGATCCGTTTAAGTCCGACAGGGCTTGGTTTTATCCATACAAAACAGATATCAATATTTTGCAGGAAACAGCAGCGATCGTCAAACAGTATACTGATTTTACTTCTTTCTCGAAACGCAATACGCAGGTAAAAAATTTTTTATGTACGATACAATTTTCTGAGTGGACAGAGAAAGATGATTGTTTGATCTATACCGTGAGGGCAAACCGTTTTTTACGCGGCATGGTAAAAGGATTGGTGGGCACCATGCTGAAAGCAGGAAGAAAATTAATAACGCCCGAAGAGTTTAAAAATATTATTGAAGCAAAAGATTGTACCGCTGCCAACTTTACCCCACCCGCACATGGATTGTTTTTAGTGGCTGTAAAATATCCTGAAGACATTTTTATAAAATAAGATGTGAAATGAGACTCATGAGCCAAGTTTTTGACCAATTTTCTTTCAC
>JAGWPQ010000156.1 GCA_028877045.1 Bacteroidota bacterium
GGAATGATCAATACACCCGAATCTCTGGCGGTATAAGCTACAGGTGCATCAAGCGAATCTTTTGAAATAGTTAATGTATCAATTTTATTGGCTAAAGAAGCACTGTCGGCCTTTTTGCCGGTCGTATCCTGATTGTTTAAAGAATCGATCTTGACAGGTTCTTTGATCTTTGGAACAGTATCTGAAATTATTGTTAATGATGCAACAGATGCTTGTCCCGAATTTTTCCATGCACTTACTTGCACAGAAATAAACAACAAACAGCTGAATGTTATAATACCTGCAAAGGTTTTTACGTTAATTTTACCGGAATGAATCATATTGCTGTGCACAAAAATAGGTGCTAAGTTTTAAAAACTATTTTTAAGTATAACCCTTTAACGAATTGATATGAAGTTTAATAAGATAGGATCAGTAATATTTTTAAGTTTTATAACAATTCTGTCGCTTTCTTTTACCGGCAGAAACGGTAAACCATTGCCGCAAAAGCAAACTTTAAAAAGAATTGTGATCGATGCGGGTCATGGCGGGCCCAGTTATCTGGCAGGTAAATTTTATGGAGCATCGGGTCCTCATGCCGAAGAAAAAGATATCACTTTACAAATTGCATTAAAATTAGAAAAGGAAATTAATCTTGAAATGCCCGATGTTGAAGTGGTGATGACACGCACTACCGATATTTTTGACAGCCCCATCGTAAAAGCAAATAAAGCAAATGCTGCCAAAGGCGATCTGTTCATTTCTATTCATTGTAATGATGTTAATCGCCTCCCTCATAAAGAAATAGTGGGGTACACAACAAAAACCGTGAAACGAAAAGGTAAAAAAGTCACTAAAAAAATTCCTCAATATCATACATGGACAACCCCCAACCCTGCACACGGAACCGAAACTTATTTATGGGGCGTTGGTAAAACGAATGAAAAAGAAGAAGCATTAAGCGAAAATGATTTTGTTGATACCGCACTTATTAAAAGTTATGAGGACAATGATCCAACACGATTAATTGCTTTGTCTTTAAAAACACAGCAATACGCCGAACGCAGCCGCAATCTGGCTTATACCGTAGAAGAAGAATTTGAGAAAGCCGGTCGTGTGAGCCGCGGTGCCAAGCAAAGAGATGAAAAAGGTATTTGGGTTTTACAGGCTGTTGCCATGCCGGCCATTTTAATTGAAGTTGGATTTCTTTCTTATCCTGATGAAGAAGCTTATTTGATCAGTGAACAGGGACAGCAGGAAACTGCCGAAACTATTGTAAAAGCATTGAAACGTTACCGCTTCTCTCTAGAAAATAAACAAAATTCAAATCCTAAAATATCATCACAGAAATAAATACGCAAGTATCATTTTTTAAAATCATAATTTTTAAGGCCGGTTATCAAGTACAATCCAAGATGCCTTAGATTTGTAAATATGAAAATATCAAACGAAACCAAAGTAGGTGCTTTAACGGCAGTTGCTATTACTTTAATGATATTAGGTTTTAATTATTTAAAAGGACGCAGTTTATTTAAAACCGGAAATTTCATTTATGCCAAATATCCTGATGCAAAAGGATTGATGGTATCAAACCCTGTTTATGTGAATGGATATCAGGTGGGCAGTGTTTATGAAATAGAAAACATAGATCAAAATCTGCGGAATATCAGTGTGGCAGTTAAATTAAAAGACAGCTATAATATCCCCGAAAATTCTGTTGCCGAAATCATGAAAGATCCGCTGGGCACACCAAGTGTAGAAATTACTTTAGGCGACAGTAAAAAATATTTGGCATCTGGCGATACTATCAATACAAGATCATCTCCCGGATTATTTAATGCATTTACCAACAGGATCATGCCTGCTGTAGATCAATTACAGGCAACCATCATAACATTGAATAATGTTCTGAAAAATATAAATTCTGTTTTCGACCCCAATACAAAACACAATTTACAGGATGTAATTGCAAACATTAATACAACAACAGCAAGTCTGATTAAATCATCTGCTTCTCTTGAAGCAATGTTGAACAAAGAAAACGGATCGATCACTCAATCGCTTAATAATGTAAACAGCTTTACAAAAAATCTCGCTGACAATAATGAGAAAGTAACACAAGTTTTGAATAATGTTGAAACTACTACCGATCATTTGTCTAAAGCCGATATTAGTGGTTCTGTTGCAAGTTTAAAAACAGCTGTCGAAAACCTGAATATTGTTTTGAATAAACTTAATTCTAAAGAAGGTTCCTTAGGTTTATTGGTGAATGATAAAGTCCTGTATAATAATCTTACCAATACGGTACGCAGTGCTAATATTTTAATGGATGACCTGCGTGCCCATCCAAAACGCTATGTAAATATTTCTGTGTTTGGAAAGAAAGATAAAACCGGCCCACTGAAAGCTCCCCTATCAGATTCAACCAGACATTAATGAAACAAATTGTATTTTATTTTTTATTGGTTCTCTTTTCAGTTAATCTTTCTTTTGCACAAAGAGTAGCCGATAGTGTTGCACCGGGTAAAACTATCCTGATTATCAAAGCCGATAAATATAATTTTCAGGATAAGGATACTTTAGGAAAATTCATGTCTTTAGTTGGCAATGCAGAAGTGCAGCAGGAAAAAACTTTATTTTTTGCCGACAGCATTGTCATCAATCAAAAAGAAAATATCCTTGAAGCATTTGGCAATGTTCATATCAATGATGCCGATAGTGTACAAGTGTATTCTCAGTATTTAAAATATCTGGGAA
>JAGWPQ010000157.1 GCA_028877045.1 Bacteroidota bacterium
AAATGGTAAAAGATTTATGGCGTATGAATTAGTAAAATTGTTGAAGCAACAAAACCACAACGATATACTTGTTCAATTAGAACAATGGGTAAATGATACAGACAAACAACGTAATAAAAAACACGAAGTGTTTGAACCATCTTTCGACAGAAAAGAATGCAGAACAATTGAATTTACAAAGCAGAAATTGCAATACATACATTTAAACCCATGCAGGTATGAAAAATTCTTGGCCAGATTGCCGGAGGATTATTTGCATAGCTCGGCTAAGTATTATTATACCGGAGAGCAAGGCATTTACCCGGTAATAAGTTATATGGAATTGCAGGATATAGATTTAACAACAAACCGTTGAAATCGCAGAGTCCGGCCATGCTGCATTGGCTAAGAGTTGAGACTCTTCTATGTTGAAATCCAAATTTATTTTTAATCAACGATGGGAATGATTGATTGTATGTTCTAAGAGCCAATAAAGATTCTGTCGATGATGTACAATCAATCGGTCACATCGTTGGTATTCATTTCATATTTAAACATTATAAAAACAATCTTCTCTCAGCAGATATTCAAATGAATGCTGCAATTTTTTGTATTAGTTTTTATAAGCGGTATAACGCAAACTGCGAAGAGTAGTCCATTACAGCTACAAGAGTCTCATTGCGTTTTTATACCAACTTATGTTTTTATATGAATTTATTTATTCTATAATTCCCAATACATATTCTTTCTTATTCATCAGCACATATCTGATTCTGCTTAATAATTTACGTGTTACTTTAATGATGGCTTTCTGTCCTTTCATATGTGTTATTTGTTGCTTATAATACAGTAATAAGGCAGGATCTTTTTTTACAGCTACCCACGCACATTCTATTAATATGTTTTTAATTATACCATTGCCTCTTCTGCTTAATCCTCCTGTATTTTCGATTTCTCCGCTACTATGGCAGTTTGGTACAATGCCACAATAACTGCATAACTCATCAAATCTCTTGAACCGGTTAATATCACCTATTTCTGTTAATAATATCATTGCCGTTAATAACCCTATTGATGGAATGGTTTGTAACAGGGCTACATTTGTATTGTAACGTTCGGTTTTAGACAATTCTTTTATCGCTGTATCAATCTTCTTTTTTTGTTCTTCCAAGAAAACCAGTTCATTGATTTGTGTTTGCATGGATAATTTTCCGCTTACATTTTTGAAATCTATCTCATTTAGCCATTTGATAAAAACTTTGCTCCATTTTCCTTCTGAATATTTTTCCGGAATTACAATGCCTTGTAATTTTAGAATCGATTTAATTCTGTTCTTAATACGTGTAGAGTCTTTTGTCAGTTGTTCCCGGCTTCGTAATAGTTGCCTGTCTAACTCCAGATCAATATCAGGAACATGAATAAAGTTCAGTTCCCCATTTTTTAAACCTTTTGCAATTTTCTTGCTGTCCACTTTATCAGTTTTGCGTAGTTGCTCTTTGTTATTGGTGGGTACATCTGCAGCATGAACTACATTACAATTTATGCCTTTTGATGCAAATGCGCGTTGTATCCAAAATCCACAAAAACCTGCTTCATATGCTAACTGATAATTTGCTTTGGGATAATGCTTCTTTAAATAATTACTTAATCCCTCAACATCTGGTTCCTGGCTGAATGATTTTAATTCAAATTCGTCACTATAAATGTGAAGCTTCCAACTTTTATGATGAACATCCATTCCTACATAAATATTCTGACCACTGAAATCTCGTAGTCTGTTTGAAACTGTTTCCATGAGTTTTAGTTTTTCTTAAATTTACTAAACGTCATTCGCGGATTTCAAACATAAGAACTGCTGGGAAGAAAAATAAGCAGACCCATCAATTGGAAGATAAAATATAAATAATTTTCTTGGCCGATGCAGCGTGGCCGGATTTAATCTGTTAACCTTAAGCGCAGCGTCCCTGCGGAGACGCTGCTGGGAAGGAAGTGTTTAGTTTGTTTTTGCTTTGGGTCGATCTTTAGTATCAGTACCGGTATTTGGAGAAACTACAATAGGTTTTGCAATTCCGTTCAAATCGTAAACGATCTTGCCGTTTCTTATGGTAAGTTCGCATTCAAGCTTCTTATCGGTTTCAATTTTATATCCGGTATAATCAAATAATCCGAAATGCCCCTTTCTGATATTTAATAATGCCACATCTGCAACAGATCCCGGCGAAAGGTTACCTAATTCTTCATGCTTTATTTCTTTTGCCGGATTCCATGTACAAGCTGTAATAATATCTTTTATATCCATTCCCATTGCCATAAATTTCGACATTGTCGTAAGCATATCTTTCATTGCATTGTTCATACTTCCAACATGAAGATCGGTGCTGATAGAATTTGGATAAAAGCCATCATTCAATGCAGGTATTGCCTGTGAAAAGGCAAAACTTATA
>JAGWPQ010000158.1 GCA_028877045.1 Bacteroidota bacterium
ATTGATTCATTGATTCGTGAAATACTTGGAGAGTTTGCGTATCAAAATCCGGTGATATTTATTTTGATAATTATTTCGATCATTTATTTGATCCGTAACAAAAATATTTTTTCATCGCTCACCAATATCTGGTTATTGTGCATGAGTGTGCCGATGATATTGTTGTTCTGGACCATATCGGCTTTTAATCCAACATTACCGCATTGGAGTGGTCCTGCATACATTCCATTATTTTTTATTGCAGCAAGATATTCTGAATTGAAAACAGATGAATTTCATTCGCCTCGTTTGATAAAATATGCAGGAATTTTAGTTGGAAGTTTATTGATCATCGCTGTTGCAGTGGTACGAAATGCACCATTTAATTTTGGAAGTCAGAAATATGAAAACTTCGGAGAATACTGTCCCACACTGGATTTAAGCGGATGGAAAAGTTTCAGTGAAGCGTTTGAAACCTTAGAAAAAAATGATGTTGCTAATCATTTGATGAAAACAAATTCGCCGATCATTATTAATAAATGGTTCCCCGGCGGGCATCTGGAATTTTATACTGCACGGAAATCGGGATTGCAAATTATTGGCATTGGTGATCTTGATGACTTGCACAAATTTGCATGGCTAAATAAAACAGGACAGCAATTAAAAATAGGCGCCGACGCTTATTGCATCGTTCCATCTAATGTTCCGTCAAAACCTGCTGAATTGTATAAAAATTATTTTACAACCATCGAACAGCCTGTTGTAATGTATCAGGTGCGCAGCAAAGCTGTGGTAAGAAATTTTTATGTGTACAGGATGAAGAATTGTAAAAAAATACCTGCTTCGATATTACCTTAATTTCCATTAGGTTTTGGAATACTATCAGTTGGTGTGAGTTTAATATCATCTTCTTTCTTTGCAAAAATTCTTTCAAAATCTCTTTTGTATGATAAACCGATTCCCTGCCTGTTTTGTTTTCCAAATGCAGTGCCTATAACATTTAAACTGTTTTTATTGAAGATGATGGCACGCAATTTTTTATCTTTCGAAATATAATATTCAACATTCAGATCGGGCAGCCACTGAAAGTTTCCGCTTTGCGTTGCGGCGCCAACATTAAAATCAAAATCGCCGCCAAAACTTATTAATAATTTATCGTTGAAAAAGCTGTAACCCAATTTTATATTCACCCTGCTACGGTCAAAATTATTATTTGTAGTGGCTGGTATTCCCGCGGTTTGCGAAAACAAATTACTGCTGCTGTAAACCGAAGTGCCTACGTCAAAATGTAAACTTCTGTCTTTTGTTATTTTAAATAAAATATTCGATAAAGTCTTATTCAGTTGATTCGTGATAATTTGCGAAACAGTATTTACGCCAAGCGATGCAACATTTATTGGCGCAGCTCCGTTGTTTTGACCATACGGTGCAAACATGTTGAATACGATAAGATAAGTTACCTGTTTCAACATTTCATTATCATCTGCTTCAATTTTATTAATGAATTCGGCAAATAGAGCATCTGTTTTTATAGGGCTGCTTTGCGGAAAATCTAGTTTGAAATTAATAATGGGTTTACTGAGTTTATCACTTAAAGTTAAAATCACATACACTGGTCCACGATATGCTTTACTTGCATTGTTGAAAGTAGCAGATTGAGTGCTGATCAGATCGCTGATGCTTACATTATCTGCTGTGTATTGTGCTTCAATATGAATATCGGCATCAAAAGGATCGCCGGTCCACTCAATATAATTTCCGGATTCGGGTTTTAAAATAAATGGTTTTCTGATAAATGA
>JAGWPQ010000159.1 GCA_028877045.1 Bacteroidota bacterium
CTTTTTATATTCTTTATTTCTGAAAATAGATCTATTTGAAATAAACACTTCCTGGTAGCATCCTGTTTGCTTTGCAATACGTGGAAGATGACTGTAAAATAAGTGATCACCCAGTCCTCCTTTTTTTATTTCAATGATTAATTTTTTCATTACAAACAGTTACAATAAGATGAATGCAATTTGCATAAAATAAATCAATATACAGCATTGCAGCTTTCAACAGATTAAGATTTATATTTGCATTATCGATTACGGAAAATATATAAAAAAGCGTGTAAAGAAGATATACGATGGGAAAATACAGTATTAAAAAAGTGTTGAACAGGTTATTGTGCAAGACTCCTGGACTTTATGCTTCTTTAATAGAAATTTTTCATGTAGATATTCTCCGCCAAAAATCCGTTTATCTCAAATATGTAAAGTCGGGCGATTATGTGATTGATGTAGGTGCGAATTACGGTATCATCACTTTATTACTATCAGATATCACCGGAAGAAAAGGGAAAGTTTTTAGTTATGAGGCATTGCCGCCCGTATTTGAAACATTGCAGAAAAATCTGAGATCGCTTCGTTTTTATGATAATATCAATGTTTTCAATTTAGCTGTTACAGACAAAAATGAATTGATCACAATATCAGTTCCGGGAGAAGATTTTGGACAGGCTTCTATGAAAGCACATCAATCAGGATCATGGGCTTTGTCAGATAAGATTTCTTCTTATCAATGTCAGTCAGTGCAACTAGACGAACATTTGAAAGATATTGCAAAGATCGATTTTATTAAATTGGATATTGAAGGAGCTGAATTGCTTGCATTACACGGTGCGGTGCGGATCATTAAAAAATTCAAACCTGTTTTGTATGTAGAGATCTATAAAGAATGGACAAAAGAATTTGGGTACCATCCCATAGATATTTATCAGTTTCTTTACAAACTTGGATACAGAAAATTTATTGTTGAAATGGCAACAACTTCTTTTGAAGTCAAAAATGCTGAAACAGATTTGGATCTAAATTGTTCTGCCGATATGATCTGCATTTTTTAAGGAAACGTTTTAAAAACGTTTTATCCATTTGTCTCTGAATACCAACTCAAAAGCTATTTTACGTTTAATAGAAGACTTGTTTTCCTGACGAAGGAATTGCTGTATTATTTTCCTGTTGTCTTCAGGAAGATCCTCTTTAAAATACTTGTAAAATTCTTTTACTAAAACGATCTGATCGTCCAAAAAACCATTCTGTACAAAAGCAGATTTGAGATGATCAACCACTTTCAGCAATCGATTTTTCTTTCTGTGATTGGCAAAAGATACATTATGCGTATGTTTCCGATACAGCATATACGGATTTGAGAGTTTTTTTGCTTTTCCCATGCTGAAAGCGATGAGGGCGATCCAAGTATCGTGATTAAATGATTTGCTGTTGGGTATGGTAGCAAACAGTTCCCGCATTTTTATATTCATCAGTACAGTACAACCGGCAACAAAATTTGCGTAGAGCAAAGTGATGAGTGAGTGTTGATATTTATCAAGGCCGAGTTCATTCAAAAAAGAAAAGTTGATATGTTTCTCATTTTCATCAATCATCATCATATCGGAATAAACGATGCATGGATGGGTACCGGTATCTATTTTTATTAATTGTTGCTGCGTTTGTTCCAACTTTTCGGGAAACCAAATATCATCCTGATCGCTTAAAGCAATATAATTATCTGCAGAAGTTAATGATACAGCTTTTTTGAAATTATTAATAACACCCAAACGTTTTTCGTTGCTGTACAATTTGATCAACCCTTTTACTTCATATTGTTTAAGGATAGAAAGAGTGTGGTCGGTAGAAGCATCATCGCAAACAATGATCTCCGCAGGTTGTACAGTTTGAGTAAGTATTGAATCGATCTGCCTGCTGATGAATTTTTCTCCGTTACAGGTTGCCATCGCAACCGAAATGAGAATATGCTTATTTTTTTTATGCTCTTTCTTCTCAGTCATTCAGTACTATTTATTCCTAATTGAATTTCGGATTGTATTGATAAAATTAAGCACAAAAATATTTTTAAAAATAAATAACTGTACAAGAAAATAAAAACTGGTGCAACCGAAAACAGATAAAATGAAAGAGTATAATGTTTCTGCAACAAATGATCTGATGAGCATAATGATCGGGAAAAAAAATAAAGCAGCAGCAAGTGATTGAATGACCAATCTGATATTAAAGTTGACGGTAAAAAATTTCCTGATAAAATAAAAATACAGCAGGGTAACAATCAACTCCGTAACAACGTTTGCGATGGAAGCCCCCTTTTCCTGCAAAATTGGTACAAGTAAAAAATTCAGGATCAAACAGCTAAATACTCCTGCAAGCATGGGATAAAATATTTCTTTGTTTTTTCCAAACGGTACTAGTATTTGAAACGAAAAAAAATGGCCTAATCCAACCAATACAGGCAATGCAGCGAGTACTTGCATACTAACGGAAGCTGTACTAAACTGCTTCCCCGAAAAAATATAAATAAATTCCGGGGCCAATGCTGCCAATCCAAAGGCAACGGGTATTGAAAAAAATACTAAAAAATCGTAAGATTTTTTCAGCAATATTTTGGCTTCTTCCAATTTATTATTTGCGATCTGATTGGAAATGGAAGGAATTAAAATAACACCCATGGAAGTAACAAAAGGCAAAGTGATCTTGACCAATTTTACCGAAGCTGTATATAAACCAACAGCTTTTTCGTTTGACAGAAATCCCAATAAAACAGTATCCAAAACTGTGTATATACTGGCGGCAATAGAAGCACTAAAAATATAAATAAGGGGCTGCAGATGTCTTTTAAAATCAAGATTAATAAAGTTTAGTTTGGTTTTATTAAATACCAAAGCAAAACCCAGCACCTGATTACCAAGTATTGAAAAAACGACTATCGAAAGATATTTTGCAAAATCGGTCTCTGTTTTCACAAAAGAATATAAAAGAATCAATGAGATGATTTTGATGAAGATAGAACGGAGTGCAATGGCTTTAAATTCCTCAACGCCCGAATAAAACCAATCTGTATAAGAGAAACTGAGTACAATTAAAATTCCTGCGACTAAGTATAAATTTCTCTCTTCGGTGAAAAAGGGGAAGGAGAATATAATGATACAATAGATAACTGAAAACAGTAAACTGGTTATAAAAAAGATGGAACTTATCTCTGTAAAAACGCTTGCTAATTTTTCGGGATCATCTCGGTGTTTTGCAGTTTCTTTAATTCCGTATATAGGGATACCGATGGCTGCCAGCAACGCAAAATATTGTGCAAATGAAATTACAAACTGCACTTTGCCGATTCCCACAGGACCTAAAATATGCGATGCATAGGGAAAGCTGAGTATCGGAAATAAAATATTGACAATCGATAGTAGTAAGTTATAAAAATAATTTTTTTTCAAAGTGATATTGCCTGTTAAAATAATTTGATACAGTTATTATTTTCAATATAAAAAACTGTATTTAATTTTTGATCATGGTGATTTTAAGATTGTCTATCGACCAGCTTCTGTTACAAGTCTGATACGCATAACTTCCGGCATCGCTGCAACTAAAATCAAAAGTTGAAGCGCTGTGTAAAATGGTTCGCTCTATTTTATACATACTTGTTCCGTGTGGTGAAGAGATCAAGGCGCAAGCACCGGGCAAGTTTTTATCAATAGCACCTGTCATTGCCGGCGAAAGCGGGGAACCATTACCTAAATTATTAGGGTATGATTGCTCTACTGTAGAGTCATTCGAAAAGCCTGTAATCTGATAATCGGTCCCGTCAAAAGAAAATTTCCAAAGATCATTACGCCACATATCATGAATATACAGATCGAATGACACTGTAATTGCGGTATGCTGCGGCAGATCCGGAAGTGATATTTCTATACGGGCATTGTTAAATGTTCCCAAAACTATATTATTATTGAACTTGACAATCTTAATGTCATTCACCTGGCCACCGGCAACGTAAGAATATGTTTTTATACCTTTTTGATTATAATCATCAAAATTATTTTCATAAATAACCGTTAATTGGGTTAGATTTTTAAAGCATGATGTACAACATAGAATTATTAAAAGGATTAACAAAAAACCTTTCAAGTAATTATTTTTGGCAGAGACAAAATGTTTTAGCATCTATACAAAAATAGCTTTTATCCTCATTTCTTTTTATTTGGTATGAAGTTTAATTTTTTTGCGATAAATATTAATACTCCCTCTTTTCTTACCTTCGCCCCATGCAACCTTTGCAGGTTAAAATAATCAATCAATCAACCAACACATTACCCGAATATGCCACACCGGGTTCCTCGGGCATGGATATCAGGGCTTTTTTGAATGAACCCATATTGTTAAAGC
>JAGWPQ010000160.1 GCA_028877045.1 Bacteroidota bacterium
ATCCGCAATATCCTTGATGGCACTGTATTTCGTGAGCCCATCGTTTGTAAGAATGTTCCAAGATTGGTTCCAAACTGGACCGCACCCATTTGCATTGGTCGTCACGCATTCGGCGATCAATATCGTGCAACAGATTTTGTTACCAAGGGCAAAGGCAAATTGACCATTAAGTTTGAAGGTGAAGATGGAACCAAACAGGAATTTGAAGTGTATAATTTTAAAGGGGATGGCGTTGCCATGGCAATGTACAATACCGATGAAAGTATTGCCGGTTTTGCACGTGCATGTTTTAATCAGGCATTAATAAAAAAATGGCCTTTGTATCTGTCAACAAAAAATACCATCCTTAAAAAATATGATGGCCGGTTCAAAGATATTTTTGAAGAGATCTATCAGAATGAATTTAAAGCAAAATATGCTGAAGCCGGTATTACTTACGAACATCGTTTGATCGATGATATGGTGGCAAGTGCTTTAAAATGGAACGGTAATTTTGTTTGGGCTTGTAAAAATTATGACGGCGATGTACAAAGCGATACCGTGGCACAAGGCTTTGGCAGTTTGGGTTTGATGACTTCGGTTTTAGTTACACCCGATGGGACAGTGATGGAAGCAGAAGCTGCACACGGCACTGTTACCCGTCATTACCGCGAACACCAAAAAGGCAAACCAACTTCTACAAATCCAATTGCATCTATTTTTGCATGGACAAGAGGTTTAGAATTCCGCGGAAAATTGGATGGCAATACCGAGTTGATTAATTTTTGCCATGCCTTAGAAGAAGTTTGTGTTGAAACAGTTGAAAGCGGTAAGATGACCAAGGATCTGGCTGTTTGCATTTACGGCAATAAAGTAAATCACGGCGAACATTATTTATATACCGAAGAATTTTTAGATGAGTTAGACAAAAACTTACAAACTAAATTGAAATAAAAAAAAGAGCCGCTGCAATTGCAGCGGCTCTTTTTTCAAGATAATTACTTACCAATAACTATTGGTTGCTATCACTTCTTTAGAAGGGTTCTTTACATTATAATCAACAATGACTTTATATATACAGGTCTCGCATTTGGACACCATCACTTTCCTTTTGTAAATACCACCGTATCCCGAATACATATTTTGTGTTGTCCAGTTATTGAAATTGCCCGTTATTTTAATACCTAAATGCGGTGTTTTATTATAAACTATTTCTTCCCAATACATGTCTTTGGGTAGAGCAACACTTAAAGATTGCCGATACCAATGTTCTGCATCATCAAAATTTTTCCTTTTTGTATAAACATATTCAAATGCCAAACAACCTAAATATTCGTTTAACGAATAGATATATCCTGCATATTGCAATGCTATTGCAGAATTTCCTCCAACAAAGTTGGGAGCAGACGCATAAAAGCGCATCAGCGCCCAATTTAAAGCAATATTATCTGTATTATTTTTAAGTTGCAGATGCAGTTTTCCCAGCAGATCATTAGACTCTTTAAAATTATATAAGCGTTTAGTAGAAGCATAATAATCTGCAGCAGCATCCACTTCAGCAAATGTTGTCAGGCTGTTCGCGCCATGATAATTTCTATCATTATTATCACTTTCGCTATTCGGGAAATGATAATTACCTGCTGCAAATTCCGAAACAACAGGTATGCCCGGAATGGAGCTACCCATTAAAAGTGAACCAATAAAAATAAAGTGTACAATTAATTTCATGCCCCCTGTTAAATTTTAGATACGCTATTTTTTTAAGCATCTTTCATTTAAGAGGATTGGATTGTTTGAATAAATCAAAGGATAAGGAGTCGCTGTTAAATAAACTGTTTGTACGAGCGGCAAATATAGTATATCTGCTATTAATCAGATAAATTTAATCAATTTCTAACTTATTCATTAGAAATTAATTAAACAAAATAATATTATCTAATCATGCATAACAGATGCCGGATAATATCCGGGTTTATTTTTATTTCAATACTTCAAGACCTTTTTTGACCATATTGTCCCACTCATTCATGATCTTAAAATAGCCTTCATCGCCCCAAATCTGCCTGGCCATTAGACCCTTCATACGTTTAAAAATTTCAGTCCTGTCTTTAACCGCAATATCTTTTAAATCGATACTGTCTTTCTTTGCAAGAAGAGTCAATTGCTGCCATTCGGCTTCGCCGGGA
>JAGWPQ010000161.1 GCA_028877045.1 Bacteroidota bacterium
AAGCAGTGGATTTATAATACGCAGCAATATTTTCGGCATCGGGAATATGTTGCGTAAACTGCAAGGTACAATCGTCACAATACCAAATTTCGAATGATTCGTTACTAACTGTATAATCTTTAGCAGTAAAAGATTTACGGATGTAATTACTTCCGCAACAAGGGCACTGTAAGTATGTAATATTTTTTCCCATCTAAATCAAACTATAAAATAAATCCTATCCAACATTAAAAGTAGATCAAAGTATCCGAAACGTAATTTTTGCATTTCTTAAATATAATAATACAACAAAGCACCCAATCCCATCAGCGCAAGAATGATGGCATAGACCCACCAATAATCCTCACTTTCGCTCATTAAAATTTTTTCTTCTTCGGGTGCAATAGCTTCTTGTGTAATTATTTTTGTTTCGCCCGAATCGTACACACTAACAATATTTGCATCAGCAGCTACAGAATTATTTAAATGTATTTGCTGAAGTACTGAATTGCTTTTTATTTCGGGATAAAAAATAAATTCGCCTGATTCATTCTTTTTGAGCGTACCAATACCGGGCAATGCCACAGCATTTTGAGCGGCTGTTTCCTGTATGCGTTTTGAAAGTTCGTTGAATTGGGCTACTGCTTCAATGCCATTTAATTTCATCTCTCTTGATAAATAATCATAAAATGCACGATCATTAACCGGTGCGTCGGACGAAAAATTAATGGATTCAAATGGTGCATCAAGTGTACAGTGAACAATATCTAATTTTGCCGGAACAGATTCAATATAGAAATTACCAACACCGGGCAATCCCACTTTGTGATTCACAATAAGATATTTGTAAAACAGTTCGTACATCAAAAAATTCTTTTAGCGGAACGAATATACAACACCTCCGAGAACATTAAAACCTAATACTTCATATTGATCCCATCGTTGGTATTTACTGTTTAATAGATTATTGAACTGCACCCAAATATTTAAATGTGGCAATACGCTGAACTCAGCCCCAGCATTGAGATCCATGGCAGCAGCCAATTTTTGTGTTTGCAAAGACGGGTTGCGGTATTGTGTTCCGTCCCAGAAAAAAATATCTGACTTTAATTGCAATCCCTTCATCACTTTATAACGAACCGAACCGGAAACTTCTAAAGGAAGCAAACCCCAGGGCTTGGTGTATAATTGCTGACTGGTGTATTGGGTATAATTAATGGCACTGCTGAACGTAAGTTTTTCCTGAAGCGTATACCCTATCTCGCCATGTAAACGGATAGCCTGCAATTGTGGTTCGTATAGAACCATAAAACTTTGCGAGTTTTCAGCAGTAACAATTCCGGGATCATTTACAAATAAAGCCTGGTTATTTATTTTTAAGAATGAAAGTCTAGCATTGAATGTTACATGTTTACCTGTTCCACCTTTAAACCCTGCATATTGTTCCATGATCTTTGTGTTCATCAAAGAACTTGGTTGCTGAATATATGGATTGAATGCTGCTAAAGATTGATAGGTATTTTTATTATAATACCCTATCCAGCCTGCCTGAAAAACAAAATGCTCATCCTTTAATTTTGCTTCAATAGTTACATTGGGCAACATTGAAAAAACACTGTTATCCCATGAGGGTCGAATACCTGCATTTAATTTAAAATTGGGTGTATTGAATTGAACTGATGGATCAAGATAGAATAAATTATTGTTGATGGAAGAGGCCGTTGCAGTATGCAAAGCAGTTACATCTGCCGTTAATTTCAAATCAAGTGCAAATATTTTTCCGATGGCTTTATTGATAGGTGCTTTTAAAATAAAATTCAATTCAGAACCTGATTTATTATCGAAGAATGAATTAAGTTTTATTTGTGGATGATATGAAATACCAAAATCGGTTGGCATTTTATTTTGCAATCCTAATTCAAATCCAACCTGATTAAACTGTTGTTGCAATTGTTCTTTCGAGACATTGGGAAATATTGAAGAGGAAGGATATCGATATTGTGTACTGTTATTAAAATATATCCTTGATGTCAGTTCATTATTAACCGAATTAAAAACGCCTAAACCCTCCACTCCTGCTTTGGTAAATTCCTGAAAAGGAATATCACCTTTTGATGAAGTATAATTGCCCCTGAGATTGATGATCGATTTTTTCCCGTCACCAAAAGCCAAAGCCGTTTCTAAATACGGTGTTGAATAATTACCAAAACCCGCTTTGATATATTGATCGTTCTCCCAGTGAAATGCAGTGTCGATCGACAGTTCAAGCGGTTTTATAGGAACGGGCTGGTACGAAAAAAATAAATTTTGTGAAGGAATATTATAGGTTAACGGAATCTTCGTTGAATCAATCACCGGTGTTGCCGCAGTAAAATTGATCTTAGCCGCATTACGCAACGATGGTTTAAAAACCGAAGTAACAGTTACTACTCTTGGCGGGATCGAATCGTTTGAAACAGCAACTTCTGTTGCACGAATTGTATTGATATGATCAGCAACTTTGGCTTTTTTTGCAATTGTTTTCTTTGCTGCAGCTTTTTTCTTTTTTGTGCGATGCTGCGCATCAACAGCAACAAAAGGAGTTATAGCTGCTATTAAAAAGATCAATATTTTTTTATGGTTGTTCATGTACATTTTCTCTTTACTGTTGATCTACTTTATTTGCTTTATTTTTTTCTTCAATCACTTTATCCAACTTTTGTTGTGCCTCAGTTTTTAATTCAGTAATTGTGGCATTTTCAACAACACTTTTAAATGTTGCTTCAGCATTAAACAGATCCTTTTCTGTAAAATAAACATCGCCCAATAAAATATAACTTTTGGTCACCCAATATTCGTAAGAGCCATATTGCTTGATCACTTCAAAACCGGCTTTTTCGGCTTCGGTTAATTTATTTTGTTGCAGTAAGATCGAAGCAATAGTATATTGAGCTTCAGCACTGAATTCGGATTTACCCAAAGCGATCACCTGCTTGTAAGCATTTATTGCCTCATCCAATTTATTGTCGGTTTGATACTTTTTTGCAACGATCATATTCGCCATCATCTTATCATCAGTTGCAGTTCCTTTTTCAGCTAACAGGTCCTGTGCATTATCAAAGGCATCTTTCCATTGTTGTAATTTGAATTGACAACGCAATAATCCACGCATCGCTTCCAGTTTATTTTCCTGCTGCGTTGCCAGCGATTTTAATAAGATGAAATATTTTTCGGCATTGTTGAAATCTTTCAGATCGAAATAATAAATACGTGCCGATTGCAATGCACTTCTTTCAGCAAATTTGTTTGGGGCCCTTGCTGCCACAGCATTGTAGAATGGCAATGCGGCATTGAAATCTTTATTACTGATATTAATTTCTGCTGAAAAATAATTGGCTTCAACTGCATATTTTCCATCAGAGAATTTAGACAGATATTCGCTATAACCTTGTTTCGCATTTATAAAATCCTTTGCATCGTAACGCAATTGTGCTGCATGAAAAGTAAGCGAATCTTCTTCGCTGTAAGTGACCGGTTTACCACTTTGTTTCATGAATGCAATAAAGTCGGCAGGTTTTTGATTGGCAATAAAAATATTCCGGATGTATTCAATGGCTTCATCACTTTCCTGCGAATCGGGATACTTGGCAACCAGTTCGGTGAAGCTTTTCAGCGATTCGTCATTCTTATTCAAATTAAAATAGGCAACGCCCGATTTTAAATAAGCCTGCGGCCAAAGAGAACCAGCATTTTTATCTTTCAAAATAAAATTCAACGAAGGAATTGCTTCATCATATTTTTCCTGCGCAAGAAAAGTATTAGCGATCTCTAAATTTGCTTCAGGCAATAAAGTTGAGTTGGGGTATTGCTTTGAAATATTTTGCAGTAAAGAAATCTTCTCATTGCTTCTATTCGAAGCACCCGCAATGATGGCTTCCTGATACAAAGCATAATCGGATGCTTTCCCATTTTGACTGATGACTATCTCGTACATCATCAATGCCTGCTTGTAATTTTTATTCATGAAATAACAATCAGCAGCTCTTACATAAGCATCCTGCTCTAAGGCAGATGATGTATAATTGATTATTCTTGAGACCTGCTGAAAATAAGAAAGCGCAGTATTGTAATCTTCTTTCTTTAATAAACAATAAGCCAAATTATATTTTGCATTCTTACTGTTCACTTCGCCGTTCACCTGCGAATTTTTTAAGTAGTTGGCAAAATAATTTATTGCTTCATCAATATTACCGTTGCGATAAGCTATCTCCCCTTTCCAGAAATAAACCAATTGCAGAAAATTATTATTGAAAGGGGCTTTTAAAATCCTTGTAAACAATTCGTCAGCCTGATCGATGTGTTGATCATTGATTAATTCAACTGCTCTTCCATATAAGATTCCGGGATATACTTTTTTGATGGCATCGCTCTGCGAATGCAAACTTTCAAACAAGGTCAATGCCTCTTTATAATTGCTTGTATTAGCCAGTACACTCACTTCCAATTCCGTTGCATCCTGCATGTACAAAGAGTTTGGATAAGTTGCAATGAAACTTTGCAGTTCGCGTAATGCAATATCCAGATAACCTAATTCGTAACTCAATTTGGCATAACTGAACTGCGAAATTTCTTTTTGTGTAGGATTACTGTTATTCGATTCACAAAACAAAAAAGCATTTCTAGCATTTACTTTTTGATTTGTTTTTAAATACGCATTCGCCAACAAATACATACTGTTTTGCGCCAATGAATCCTCTTTACCACCGATTTGTTTAAAGCCTTCGATACTTTTATCCCAATTATTTGCAGCATAATAACAATACGAAAGTTCGTACAGATCTTCTCTTGTTATTTTATCGGATCTCTTTATATATTCTTCCAGATAAGGTTGCGCATTTGCATAATCCTTCTTATCAAAATACAAATGTCCGGCCAATTGTTTTAATTGCAGTTCATAATATTGTTTACCACTTTTTAAAGATCTTTCTGCAAATGATAATGCTTTATCGTGTTCACCCAAAAAGTAATAGATCTCAGCAATATAAAAAGGAACAATGTTTTTATAATCGGCACTTTCCAAAGAAATATTAAATGCTTTTAAAGCCTCAGCATAATTTTTTTCGGAGAAAGAAATAAAGCCATAATAATAATTCGCATCTACATAATTAGAATCTTTCGGCATTTGTCTTATCACATCAAGCAAAGGTTTTGCTTCTTTGAATTGCTGTAACGCAAAATGAGCATAGCCTTTGTGGAACTTCATTTCAGCGATCTCACCGTTATTCAGATTTTCGATACCGGCCTTTGTGTAATAAGTAATGGCATTACCAAAATCGCTTTTTCTAAAATAATATTCGGCCAGATAAAAACTGGCCATCTGAACATGTGGTGCATGATGTTCGAGATCGATAAATCTTTTTGCCAAAGGTTCTGCTGAAGCATCATTCAGCTTTAATCCGCAAATGATGTAATAATATTTAGATTCCGATTGAATGGTAACAGGCAGATTGGTATTCGGATTTTCATTTGCATACAAATTCTTAAACACCGGATAAGCCAAACTATATTGTTCTTTCTGAAATAACTCTTTAGCCGATTTAAAAACAGCATCAGG
>JAGWPQ010000162.1 GCA_028877045.1 Bacteroidota bacterium
AGTGCTTCGATGCAATAAGTATCTTCGGCACCGGCAAAACGTTCTGTTGCAGTTTTTACTCCTTTAATTACAGGCAATGCCATCCAGTTCTCAGCAAAGTCAGCATATAGCTCCAATATTAATTTTGCTTCAGCTTCTGCTTCATTTTTTGTTGCGTGGGCGGTATGACCTTCCTGCCATAAAAATTCGGCAGTACGTAAAAATAAACGTGTACGCATTTCCCAGCGAACCACATTTGCCCATTGATTAATTAACAAAGGAAGATCACGGTATGATTGAATCCATCCTTTATAAGTACTCCAGATAATTGCCTCACTTGTTGGGCGAACCACTAATTCTTCTTCTAATTTTGCTTCAGGGTCAACAATTAATTTTCCTTTATTATCGGGATCTGCTTTTAAACGATAATGTGTCACAACGGCACATTCTTTTGCAAAACCTTCTGCATTTTTTTCTTCGGCTTCAAATAAACTTTTTGGGACAAACAAAGGAAAATAAGCATTCACATGACCAGTGTCTTTAAACATCTTATCCAAAGCATCTCTCATGTTCTCCCATAAAGCAAAACCATGCGGTTTGATAACCATGCAACCTCTCACAGCGCTATAATCTGCCAAACTTGCTTTAATTACAATGTCATTGTACCATTGGGAATAGTCCTGTTCCCTCGATGTAATTTCCTTACTCATATTTTTTTGTCTTCTTTAACAAATTAACATTTTTTTACACGCTTTGGCAAAGTCTTTGCTACATTTATAAGTATCATTGCCAAACGTCGCAAATGTATGTAACTTCACATTAAGAAACTTATCAAAAACTGTAGCCATGAAACAAACCATATTTTCCATATTAGTTGCAGCCGGATTATTAACAGGATGCACCAGTGCATACAAATCAAGTCAAACACCTGATGATGTATATTATTCTCCTGCAAAATATGTTGTTGCAAAAGAATTGAATACAACCAAGGATCAGCGGGAATATCAGGAATACATCAGCAGTAATGATGACCGTTATTTACAAATGAAGGTGCATAATTACGATTACTGGAGCTCATTAGATGATTACAGTTATTGGAATGACAGCCGTTATAATTATTATAATTCTTTTTATAATCCTTATAATTCGTATTATTCATCTTTCTATAATCCGTTTGGTTGGGGAAACTATTATTCCGGAATTGGTTTTGACTATGGTTTCGGTTATGGCTTTGGATACAACCCATTTTATTTTGGATATAATCCATTCTACGATTATTATGGCGGATATGGTGGCGGTTGGTATAACCCTGCATTTCTTGTAAACAGTTATAAAGACCCGACTTTAAATATCGGTACTACCGGCTCTAACATTTTTGCTTATCAAAACAGAATTTATAACAACAGCAATAATTCGTCATATTATAATTTCCGACCCGGCACCATTGCAGGAACAAGTACCAATAATTTTGGCACATTAGTGCGAAGAGTATTTAGTTCTCCTGCAAATAATTACAATAATAATTATTCAAACTCCTGGAACAGTCCTGTCAGAATGCAAAGTTCTTCTTCATATTCAAGCAGTTCGGCCGGAGGCACCAGCGGTGGTTACGGCAGTAGCGGCAGCAGCAGCAGTAGTGGTCGTGCTCCGAGAAATTAAATCGATAGTAATCTGCATTACAACTTTATTTTTCAATTCTGATCTATGAAAAAATATTTATTCTTCATTGCAACATTTTCATGTCTTCATATTTTTGCGCAAGTACCCGATGATGCTTTGCGTACCGCATGGTTCACACAAAATGGAACAGCACGCAACATGTCGATTGGCGGGACTAATGCATCTTTAGGTGGCGATATCACTTCTGCCAATATCAATCCTGCCGGATTAGGAATGTATAAAACAAGCGAAATTGTTTTATCACCAGGGATTACTTTCAATAATAATAAATTTAATTATCGCGGCACCGATACAACAGTTAAAAAAAATATTTTTCAATACGGTCCCATCGGAGTTGTTTTTGGAGCAGGAAGTACCAACAAATACAGTAAATGGACCAGCACCGCATTTTCAATTTCAGTTAATCAGTTGGCAAGTTATAATAATCATGTACAATACAGTGGCTACAATAATTACAGCTCTTTTTCCGAACAATATTTGGAAGAGTTAGTGAGAGACAGAGCCGATACCAATGCTGCATTAAGTAATTATATTTTTGGTTCATCACTTGCTTTCAGAACTTATTTGATCGATACAGTTTTGATCGGCAATCAAATGGGTTACAAAAGTTTAGTGCCCGTGTCAACAGGGATCAATCAATATTACGATGCCAATACGCAAGGCGGTTATCATGAAATAGCACTTGGTTTAGCCGGCAATATTGAAGACAAATTGTATGTTGGCGGAAGTTTAGTTATTCCCATCATCTATTATAAAAAAGATTTTAACTATTCTGAAAAAGATGCGACGAATAATCCCAATAATAATTTTGCTTATTTTAATTATCATGAAATCTCTACTTCAAGCGGCACCGGTGTCGGATTAAAATTGGGAGTGATCTATAAACCACAAAATAATTTCCGTTTGGGGTTTGCTTTTCATACGCCCCAATTAATGAGTTACAGGGATCAGATCAGATCATGGTTAACCACGAATACAGAAGCTTATGCCGGATTAAAAAGCGAAAGCAGCGACAATTTGAACAGCGGGAATCCGGGTGACAGATCTTATAATTTAATTACACCATGGCGTGCCATTGCAAGTGCCAGTTATATTTTTAGCGAAGATGCCAATGTTAAAAACCAAAAAGGTTTCATTAGTGCCGACGTTGAATATGTAAATTATCGCGGTGCAAGATTTTCTGAAAAGGGAAGTAATGCCGATCAATCACTTACAAATTATTACACACTTATCAATAATGAAATAAAAGATTATTACAAAGGCAATGTAAATATTCGTATGGGCGGTGAATTAAAATTTGATGTATTCATGGTCCGTTTAGGCGGTGCCTATTATGGAAGCCCTTACTCAGATGCAACTTTAAAAGCCAATCGTTTTATCGCCAGTGGTGGTATCGGTTATCGCAATCACGGAATGTTTGTTGATCTTGGTTACTCACAGGTTTTTGTGAACGATGTTAATTTCCCTTATCGTTTAAATGATGTTGCCAATACGTATGCAGTACAAAAAGGTGGTTACGGAAATTTAATGATGACAGTTGGATTTAAATTTTAATACTGTCGGATGGATGATGCCATTTAATTTCTTCGTCTTTTTTAAACCAGGTCATCTGCCGCTTTGCATAATGCCGCGTATTCATTTTAATTTCTTCAACAGCTTTGGCTAAAGAAGTTTTGCCATCATCCAGATAATTAAACAATTCTTTGTAACCCACTGTTTGCAAGGCATTCAACGAACGATGCTGTAATAAAGATTTTACTTCTTCCAATAACCCCTGCCGCATCATGGCATCAACTCTTGTGTTGATGTGGTATTTTAATTCTTCTCTCGGCAATACCAATCCTATCTTGATAATATTAAATGGCCGTTCTGTTTTTTTATGCTGATGAAATGCTGTGATCGATCTTCCGGTTGCCTCCAGCACTTCCAGTGCACGCATCAACCGATGCGGATTTTGTTGCTCGGCAATTTGCCAGAATGCCGCATCTTTTTTTTGTACTTCATCCTGAAGCCATTGCATTCCCTTTGCATCAAATTGTTGCTGAATATTTTTGCGGATGGCTTCATCGGCTTTCGGAATTTCGTCAATGCCTTCACAAAATGCTTTTACGTACAAACCTGTGCCACCAACCATTACAGCCGTTTTGTGTTTTTGAAAAATGGTTGCTGCCGATTGCAAAGCATATTGCTCAAAAGTTCCTGCATTAACATCTTCGAAAATAGAATGAGAATTGATAAAATAATGATGTACCGATTTTAATTCCTCATCGCTTGGTTTGGCAACACCAATATTCAATTCTTTGTAACACTGCCGCGAATCGGCCGAAATAATCTCAGTATTTAATTGCTGCGCAAGTTTTATTGCAAAAGATGTTTTGCCAACGGCTGTTGGACCAACAATAACAACAACGGTATTTTCTTTTATCTGAGGCAACTATTTTATTACACGAATTTGTACTAATTACACGAATTGCAGAACTTTTTTAATTCGTGTAATTCGCAAAAATTCGTGTAATTATTTTTTCTAAAAATTAAAACTCTTCTTCTGTTCCGTTTTCTTCTTCAAAATTTTCTTCGGTTTCTGTATCATCACTGTCACCTTCTTCGCTAAAACCTTCAGTTGCTTCTTTTATATCGTACTTCTCTTCTATTTCTGCAAACTTATCGCCTAATAAACTTTTGGTGCCATATTGCTGCGGACCAATACCTTCGCTTCTTGAAACAGCCGGATATGTTATTTTCGGATTTTCTTCCTTGCTGACATTAATCAATTCAATTAAAAATGTCCAGCTCTTTTGAAAATCATACAAATAAATAAATCTTTGATTGGTATCGCGGATCTCGCTGCCAATCAGTGTTTCAGCCATGATCAATGGTTCGGCCACATATTTTTTATCATACTTTTCAAAACTAATTTCACGGCCCTGCAACCAATTATCGTTGCTGCGAAAAAATGTTGCCTGGTGTTTACTGTCAAACTCATACGCTTTTAAAATCGCAAAATGCAGATCAGCAAAACTTTGTTTGTGATTAATTACAATATCGCGATACACCGAATCGTCTTCTTCCAAATAAACCCTGAATTTTAAAATAGCCATTCGATATAAAATTTGAAATTTTTTATTTGATATTTTTTGTTACCAGCTTTTGTTTTTCAATGATGCTTTACCGGCGTCGCACTCTTGTACGCTTTGTTCATTGTTCAACAGAATTCCGAAAGTTGAAGTGTGCGACGCAACAGGTGTTGAAAATAGTTTAATCAGTTGGTCAACAAATTAACTTCCTCATCAAAGAAACGAAAAACAATTTAAACAGGTTGCAAGTTTAATTCGGCAGCTTTTTGCAACATAAACAAATGCGCAGCTTCATAAGAATTGGGTATGATGCCATCTAAAATGGCTTCCCGAATGGCATCTTTAATAATGCCCACGTTGCGGCTCGGCTCCAGACCAAACGTTGCCATGATCATTTCGCCGGTAATGGGCGGCTGCCAGTTGCGCAAATGATCTTTCTCTTCCACTTCTTTCATGCGCTGGCGAACCATTTCGAAATTTTGCAGATAACGTTTTACTTTTTGTTTGTTCTTGCTGGTAATATCTGCTTCGCATAAGATCATCAGTGCATCAATATCTTCGCCGGCATCAAACAACAAACGGCGTATGGCACTGTCGGTAATATTTTCTTGTGTAACGCTGATAGGCCGCAAATGCAACAACACTAATTTCTGAACGAATTTCATTTTTTCGTTCATCGGTAATTTTAATTTCGAAAATATTTTAGGGACCATTCTGGCGCCAACCACTTCGTGACCATGAAATGTAAAACCGTGCCCTTCTTCGAAACGTTTTGTTTGCGGTTTGCCAATATCGTGCAATAGCGCTGCCCATCGCAACCAGAGATCGTTTGTGTTTTCACAAATATTATCAACCACCTGCAGCGTGTGGTAAAAATTATCTTTATGTCCCAATCCATCCACATATTCAGCACCATGCAATGCCATCATCTGCGGAAAAATAATTTGCATCAATCCGCTCTTGCTCAGCAAATCCAATCCCACAGAGGGTTTCGGACTAAGCATGATCTTATTTAATTCATCCGTTATTCTTTCCTGCGAAATAATTTTTATTCTCTCGGCATTATCAACAATTGCCGCAAATGTTTTTTCTTCGATCGAAAAATTTAATTGTGATGCAAAACGGATGGCACGCATCATGCGCAGCGGATCGTCGCTGAAAGTTTGCAACGGCGCCAATGGTGTTTGAATGATTTTATGTTTGATATCGTGCAAGCCATTAAACGGATCGATCAAATTACCAAAATCATTTTCGTTCAAGCTTATTGCCAAAGCATTGATGGTAAAATCTCTGCGGTCCTGATCGTCTTCCAAAGTTCCGGGAACAACAACAGGGTTGCGACTTTCGTAATTATAACTTTCTTTGCGTGCACCAACAAATTCAATTTCGAAACCATCCACTTTTATTTGCGCAGTCCCGAAATTTTTAAAAAAAGAAACATAAGGTTTGGGATGAAATTTATTGGCAACGGCCTCCGCTAATGCAATGCCATCGCCCAAACAAACAATGTCGGCATCTTTGGTAGGGCGGCCGATTATTTTATCACGCACAAAGCCACCGATCAAAAATGCAGGGACATTCAGTTCGGCTGCAGCTTTTGAAACTTTATTAAAAATCATTTTTTCCTTATCAAAAAATTTGGTGTGCATGTGGCTGCAAATATAAGCGTAGTGGAGTTATGAGTTATGAATGATGAGTTATGGTTTTGAAATTCTCTCATTCATTCATTGATGCCAATAATTGTTCGTTGGTAATTTGATGGGCACAATTAAAATGTTGCAGCGGGCATTCGCTTTTTCCATGCAATCCGCAGGGGCGGCAAGTTAATTTTTCTTTCGTTTCTACAATAAAACTTTTATCGCTTAGCGGACCAAAGCCAAATGCAGGAACAGTGCTGCAATACACGGCAGTAACGGGTGCATTAACAGCCGATGCAAAGTGCATGGGAGCCGAATCGTTTACATAATTCATCATCGCATCTTTCATCAATGCTGCCGATTCTAAAAAATTAAGTTTGCCTGCAAGGTTTACAACATTAAGGTGAGAGCATTGCGAATCTATTTCTTCGCACAAAGCAAAATCATTGGGTGCGCCCAATAAATAAACAAAAACACCATCTGGTGTATTATGAATGAACGATATCCATTTATCGGCCGGGAATTGTTTGGTAAACCAAACCGATGCCGGTGCAATGCAGATATATTTTTTATTTTTAAATTTCGCAACAGCATCAAAATCTTTTTGTGTTGGATATAATTTTGGTTTGGCCGCAACATCATCTGTAAAAGATTTGATGAGTTGATGATTGCGTTCTATCTCATGCAGCGCATGTGTTCCATCGCTTACCACATGTTCTATGTTTTTGGTAAAGAAAGAACTGAATGGATTTTTATCGAAACCTATTTTTTCTTCGGCGCCCGAAAACGCAGTGAGGAAGCCCGTTGCAGCAAAGCGTTGCACGTTAATTACGGTATCGTATTTATGATTTCGGATTTTAAACAGTAATTGAAATAAATGTGTGTATTTATTTTTCTTTTTGTCCCACACCAAAACTTTATGCAGAAATGGATGTTGTTTAAATAAAGATTCATTTCCTTTTCGCACCAGAAAATCTATTTGTGCATCGGGAAATGAACTATGTAATTTTTCTAAAATACCTGTTGCTAAAACAGCGTCGCCGATAAAAGCAGTTTGAATCACCAATATTTTCTGCATGCGCAAAAGTAGTTAATAAAGCTTTTGGTTGCCAAAGAGCCAGGATCATTCAACGAATTACTTCAACTTTCCCATCTTTCCATCTGATGATCGAAGAAGGAGAAGCAATTGTTGTATCGATCTGTTTATATTTTACCATATAATCAACACCCGATTTTATTGCATTATCAATGTCGGAAAATGCAGATGGTGGCTGCATTCCGGCAATATTGGCCGAAGTACTCACGATGGGTTTTCCAAAACGTTTGATCAATTGTTTGCAAAAACTGTCCCTGCAAATACGAATAGCAACCGAACCATCACCGGCAATAACATTTTGTGCCAGCCCGACAGCCGACTCATAAATAACGGTTGTAGGTTTTATAGTTGTTTCAAGATATTTAAAAACGTTTTGATCGGGTACGGTTGCATATTTGATAAGTTCGTTCTCTGTTGCAACCAAGACCACAAAACTTTTATTCTCAGGGCGGTTCTTTAATGCAATGATCCTTTCAACGGCTGCAGCATCTGTTGCATCGCAACCAATACCCCAAATGGTATCGGTAGGATATAAAATGATCCCGCCGTTTTGTAACACGCGTATACAATTTTCTATATCTGGATCGAAAGAGTTCATAACTGTAAAAATAGTTCAACTGATTTAAACTTATTAACGTTAATATCTGTTGTTATTATTTTCAGATAAAAAATTCCGAAAACGTTTTCGGCAAAATTGCCTGATGAATTTATTTATTTTATGTTTGAAATGTGATTTCTGTCAGTTGATTCATGAAAATTAATTACAACTTTTGCAGCGCAGTTTAATTTGTGTTTATAAAAGAAAAATCATTAGATAATAATTATGACTAAGGCTATTTATATCGCATCCACCTCTCCTTTCAGCGGAAAATCAGTGATAGCACTGGGTTTAATAAACATGCTGGTGGGCAAGACAAAAAAGATAGGTTATTTTAAACCGGTAGTAAACGAATCACCCGAAAAGGCTAAAGACACACATCTCGAAACCATTGCTTCGCATTTTGGTATCAGCGATAATTACAATGATATGTATGCTTTTACCCGCGATGAAATTTTAAACCTGCGCAGCGAAGGCAATGATGCTTTGATCATCGATAAAATAATTTCGAAATATAAAAAGTTAGAAGAAACGCATGATTTTATTGTTGTTGAAGGAACAGATTTCATGGGCGAAGGCATCACTTTCGAATTTGATGCCAATGTTGTGATCGCAAAAAACTTAGGTATTCCGGTAATCCTGGTGATCAATGGTGAAGACAATTCTGTTAGTGATACTGCTTCCAAACTTCTTTCAACTTATCAAAGTTTTAATGATAAGGATATTCAGGTGCTGGCCATTGTTGCCAATAAAGTAAATGAAAAAGAAGTTGAAAGCCTGCAACAAATATTTAATAAACGTTTGCCAAAAGATGTGATGGGTGTTGTGATCCCTTTTAATAAAGATCTCGGCAACCCAACCATGCAGGAAATCTTTGAAGCATTGCACGGAAAACTTTTATTTGGTGAAACACTTTTATCCAACCAGGTTGACCATTCTATTGTTGGTGCGATGCAATTACGCAATTGCTTAACACGATTGAAAGAAAATACTTTGATCGTAACGCCCGGCGACAGGGCCGATATTATTGTTGCCACATTGCAGGCAAATCTTTCGAAAAATTATCCAAAAGTATCCGGAATGGTTTTAACCGGCGGATTGGATCCTGAAGAACCTATCATGAAATTGATCGAAGGTTTACAAACAGTTGTTCCCATCATTCAGGTAGAAACAGGAACATTCGAAACTGTTAGTAATGTTAGTAATATTCAATCAAGGATTTATCCCAATAACAAACAAAAGATCGATCTGGCCATTCACACTTTCGAAAAATATATCGACACAAAAAATATAGAAGACAAGATCATTACTTTTCATCCTGAAGGTATTACGCCACGCATGTTTCAATATCAATTATCGAAACGTGCTAAGTCACAAAAGAAACATATCGTTTTACCCGAAGGAAATGATGACCGCATCATCACTGCCGCTTCGATGCTTATTCAAAAAGGAATTGTTGATCTAACAATTCTTGGAATAAAAGAAGATATCAAAGCTGCCGTAAAACGATTGAACTTAAAGTTTGATTTAGATAAGGTACAAATTATCAATCCCGCAGAATCTGACAGATATGAGGATTACGCAGAAACATTGTATGAACTTCGTAAAGACAAAAATGTAAACAGGGAAATGGCTTATGATATGATGACCGATGTTTCTTATTTTGGTACTATGATGGTTTATAAAGGAGAAGCAGATGGTATGGTTTCAGGAGCGGCTCACACTACGCAACATACCATCCGCCCTGCATTGCAATTTGTAAAAACAAAACCCGGCGTGTCAACTGTTTCATCAGTTTTCTTTATGTGTTTACCCGATCGTGTTTCTGTTTTTGGTGATTGCGCCGTTAATCCAAATCCAACATCCGAACAGTTAGCAGATATTGCTATTTCATCTGCAGAAAGCAGTTTGATGTTTGGCATCGATCCAAAAATCGCCATGCTTTCTTATTCATCAGGTACATCAGGTGAAGGCGAAGATGTAGAGAAAGTTCGTCGTGCAACAGAAATTATCCGTCAGCGTCGTCCCGATTTAAAAGTGGAAGGACCTATTCAATATGATGCCGCAGTTGATCCAACAGTTGGTAAACAAAAAATGCCAAACTCACAGGTTGCAGGACAGGCAAGCGTTTTGATATTCCCCGATCTGAATACCGGAAACAATACTTATAAAGCAGTACAACGCGAAACAGGAACATTGGCCATTGGCCCGATGTTGCAGGGATTGAACAAACCGGTAAACGATTTAAGCCGTGGTTGTACTGTTGACGATATTTATAATACCGTTATGATAACCGCTATTCAGGCACAACAATAAATTTATTTTTGAATGAACATTTTTGTAATTAATTCAGGCAGCAGTTCCATAAAATATCAGTTAATTAAAATGCCCGAAGCAGCATTGATCTGCAGCGGATTAATTGACCGTATCGGGTTAACCAATTCATCCATCACACATAAAACTTTTCAAAACAATATTGAAACTGTTCACAAAGAAACATTGGATATTGATGATCATGGTGCAGGCCTGGAAGAAGTTGCACGCTTGTTGACCAATGAAGAATTTGGTGTAATAAAAAATCCGGATGAAATAAAAGTTGTGGGTCACCGTGTGGTGCATGGCGGCGAAAGTTTTGCTGCAACAACCATCATCACTCCTGCTGTGAAAGAGCAAATAAA
>JAGWPQ010000163.1 GCA_028877045.1 Bacteroidota bacterium
ACTGTTGAAGTGTGCGATGCAACAGGCGATGCTATGAAATACAAAAGCCGGTAACAAAATAAAAAAACCTCTTTTACATTTTGCAAAAGAGGTTTTTAAAATTAATGTATTAGCATTATCCTAAAATAACTACCAGCGCATAAATTAATCCCGGTAACCAAAACAACAAGGTCAATAACAAACTTAGCCAGAATTTAGTATTTAATTCATTTTCGTGTAGGTAAACAGCAAGCGGTGGCAGCAGTACTGCTAAGATTACTAAAAGAATGGTGTTGGTGCTTGCTTCGCCGCCTTGTGCCTTTTGTGCTTTATATTCTTTTAATAAAGATTTTGCTTCTTTCAATCTGCTTTTTCTTTCTTGTCTTGATAAACTGTTGAACTCATTCATTGCATTTCGCAAAGTGATGGCATCAACGGTTGCATTGTTGCCGGTGGTATCGGTATTGTAGTAAACAGGACCTAATTTCTGATGTTTAGGAAAACTGATTGAACCGAATGCAGTTGATACAAAAAATAATGTTGCAGCTGACGCAATTACATAAGCGTAGAAAATTTTTTTCATGATTAGTTAGGTTTTTGATTAAAAATATGAGAAAATAAATAAAATTTTTTATTGAACATGAAATGCTACATCGATATCCGACCATTTTAATTCAACTTTTCCTGCTGCAGAAATTGTAAATGTTAAGCGTTCTGATGCTGTGCTTAACGTGCTGCTTTTTACTTTTACGCGTAACACGTCATCTGCTTCTTTATAAGAAAATGCGCCCCACTGTTTCCATGTTTTGTTGAAAATAATTGTCCAGTTGTCGCCATCCACGATTGTAAACAAGCCATATTTACCTGCTTTCAAGGATTGACCTTCTACAGTTACATCTTTACTCACTTCAAATACCGTTGCTTCGTTGGCGCCTGTTCTCCAAACCTTTCCCGGCAGGGGTTCCAGGTCTTTGCCAACGGTGCGGCCTTTAACAGCAGGCTGACTGTAATCAATGCTGATTACTGTTCCGTTTTGCAAGGTAGCTTCGGCTTTTGCAGGCGGACTGGGCCGTTTGCTTTTATCATCTTGTGCAATTGCAACTGAACTGATAAATGTTGTTGCAATCAATACAATAGAAATAATTTTTTTCATAATTGTAGGTTTAAGCATTGAATTTACCCCGATTTTTTTTAATTAACAACAACAAAGTCAGGTCGCTTGATGAATTGGCTGTTATATTTAAACTGCAGATTGCTGTTGAGCGTGATATTAAAGGGGCTCATTCCAATTGTCGTTCTCGGGAAATAAAACATTTTTAATTCAATGGTTCCGAATACTAAATTTTCGTTTCTTGTTCGTACACCGGCACCAACACTTGTATATCCGGCGCCATTGTTGATAGGCTGACCAATTGGTTTTAAATAACAGAAGCTTGCAAAACTGAATGGAGCAAAACTAAACCCAAAAAATTTCCATGTATTAAAAAAGACGGATTGGGCATTTATTGTAAGCCGGGAAGAAGAAGATGTATCGGGGTTTGCAAATTCAGGAATACCAAAAGCACTGTTTAATACTAATGGCTGATTTAAAAATGTATTGATCTGTTGTGTAAAACTACCGCTGATAAAATGTCTGATCAGCCATTTGGAATGTTTGATTCTTCTCAATTTTGAAAATGATTCTACACTCGCAAGTAAACTGATATCCTGGAGCCTTCCATCACTAAAATAACTTCCTGCACGAAGATTATAATTGAAATAATCTTTGTGTTTACCGAAATAATTTTTTTGGAGATCAATACCCAGATAGGGCCGTACATATTGATTCTTATCTGTCCACCCTGTAATTACTGATGCGTTAAAACCTTCGGGAACATCTTCGTTTCTGCCAAATCCATAGATGAAAGAGGTATGATAATAATCCTGTTTAAAAGCAGTATATGCAGCCAAAACACTTGTTTGATTGGCGTATAGATAATTATATGTATTACTATACTTCCCTGGTTTTTGTAAAAAATTTGTTGTAATGGTTCTTAATGCAACGAAATGTTTTGTTTTTCTGATAATGCCTTCATTTAAGAAGTTTCTGGGACTGATATTATATCCTACCCATGCATCAGTCGTAGTGTAGCGGTAATTAAAATCGGACCGGAATAGCGAATCATTTATATAATCGTTGCGTGTAAAATGAAGTGATGATTCTAAAGAACCTGTCCATAAATGATATGGTGTAACTAATGGTAAAGTTAATCTTGTATAAATATTATTTTCTTCTCTCCGGCCACTATTAAAGGCCGGATAAAGATTTTGATAACCGGCAGTAAAATCAACAAAACTTCCTTTGATATTTCTTTTGGTATATTCTAATGCAAAACCTGTATTGGGATTACGGTTCAGGTCCAATAAAGTTTGCATCAATATTCTGTCGCCATTTCCCCTGAAATTATCGTCTGTTCCTTCCAGAAACATACTGTTGGCATTATCAATTAAAACATTACCGCTTATCGGAAAAACATCTTTATAAAAAATCACAACATCAACCGAATCGAGATTAAAATTATCTGATACTACTTCATCTACACTTATTCTTGCATCCTGCAAATACGGAATATCTCTTAAATATCTTTCATTATCTGCTACCAAATAGGGATGAAGTGAATCACCTTGTTTAAAAAATAAATTATTACGGATCACTTTTTCTGAAGTGCTGACGTGTAACTTTTCTGCAAAGTCGTTGAATATATTTTTAATTACTTTTCCTGTATCATTAACCGATTGTCCAAAGCCAACTTTACGGATAATTATTTTTCTGATGATGCTGCCTTTATGTTGTATAAACGGGGCAATATTTTTTACAGCATCAAATAATGAACTGTCGGAAGTGTTGCCTGTATTTACTGAAATACTTTGCCCCAATTTTCCCAGTAATCCTTTTTTCTTTGCTAAAAAAAAAGTATCACTGTTATTTTTATTATCCTGTGCCATAACAAAGGATAATTGGAAAAACAGAAATACAATTAAAGAAATGCGCTTTACATCAAATAACATGTTCGATTGCTGTTTGCAAAGTGTTGCGTGTTAAAATTGACGACAATTTAACCAATTGCCCGTTAAAAATTTTTAAATGTTATTTGTTGATGAAATAAAGAATTAAACTTTTTTTTCCATCACAATAAATTTCAATTCCTGTTTGGGAATACCAAAATTTGGATCATTGGGAAAAGGTTTTGTTTTCCCGGTGTTAACATAGCCTCTTCTTTCGTACCAGGCAATCAGTTCTTTACGAATAGAAATCACGGTCATAATGATCGATCCGAAATTATTTTCTTTAGCATAATTTTCAGAAGCCGTTAATAATAATTTGCCAATCCCGTTAGTCTGTAATTGCGGCGAAACGGTTAGCATACCTAAATAGATTTTTTTGTGCTGAGGTTGCAGATGAACACAGCCAATAATATTTTCATCAGCATCGCAACATTTCAAAATTATATCTGACGGTTTTTGAAAAATTGAAGTAAGCGTTTTTTCATTTACTCTTATTCCTCCCAATAAATCAGCTTCGGTGGTCCACCCTTTTTTTGAACTTTCACCACGATAAGCACTGTTAACTAATTTTACCAACGAAGGAATATCAGTTAAGGAAGCAGGAATAATTTTATAAGTATTGGTCATCCAACAAATATCTGTTCTTCAAATTAAATAAGGATTTAAAAATTTAAGAAAGATGATTTTACTCATTTTTCTTATTTTTTTATCCGACTAACTTGGTTAAATTTAATAGCTGTTATCAGCATTTATATTCACCATAAAAATATTTGCTATGCCAGAATTTGATACTGCTCACGTCAAAAACATTGCGCTGCTTGGACACTCGGGCAGCGGTAAAACAACCTTAGCCGAAAGCATGTTATTTGAAGCGGGGTTGATCAGTCGCCGCGGAACCATCGAAGAAAAAAACACAGTAAGCGATTACACCGAACTGGAACAGGAAAGGGGTAATTCGATCTTCTCAAAATTATTACACACACGTTGGAGGGGTTATAAAATAAATATCATTGACACACCCGGTTATGACGATTTTGCCGGAGAAGTGATCAGCGCTTTGCGTGTGGCCGATACCGGAATCGTATTATTAAATGCTGCCATGGGTGTTGAAGTGGGTACCGATATCATCATGGAATATACCGACGAATTTAGAACACCAACTATTCTTGCCATCAATCAATTGGATCATAGCAAAGCTGATTTTGATAAAACGGTTCGCGAAGCAAAAAATCATTTCGGCAGTCATATTGTTGTGGTACAATATCCGCTGAATCAGGGCGAGGGGTTCAATAAAATTATTGATGTGCTGAACATGGTTTTGTACGAATATCCTGCCGATGGCGGTAAACCAAAAAAGTTACCGATACCTGATGCCGAAAAAGAAAAAGCCGAAATACTGCATAAAGAATTGATCGAAGCCATTGCAACCAACGATGAAGCTTTGATGGAAAAATATTTTGATAAAGGCGAATTGACCGAAGATGAAATGAAAGAAGGATTACATCTTTCAATGTTGCGTCACGATCTGTTTCCCGTATTCTGCATTTCTGCAAAACTAAATATGGGTGCGGGAAGGTTGATGGGATTTATTGATAATGTTTGTCCGCCTGCCAGCGAAATGCCGCCGCAAAAAACAAAAGCCGGAAAACTATTGCCATGCGATGCAAACGGACCGGCTTGTATTTTTATTTATAAGACTGTTTCAGAACCTCATATCGGCGATCTGAGTTTCTTTAAAGTGTATTCCGGAACGGTCAGGAGTGGGATGGAATTAGTAAACGAAACAACCGATGCTGTTGAAAAATTAAATCAGTTATTTGTTGTTGAAGGGAATAAAAGAAATAATGTAAACGAATTGGTTGCCGGTGATATTGGTGCTACTTTAAAATTAAAGAATACACATACCAATAATACATTGCACGAAAAAGGTAAACCGATCGAGTTGGAACCTATCGTTTTTCCATCACCCAAAATGAGTATTGCTATTGCCAATACAAAACGTGGTGAAGAAGATAAATTGGCTACGGCTCTTCATCAATTGAAAGAAGAAGATCCCACCATGTCAGTTGAAGTTTCAGGCGAGTTAAAACAAACTTTATTGCATTGCCAGGGCGATATGCATTTGAATGTGATCAAATGGAAATTGGAACATTCGTATAAATTAGATGTACAATTCTTCAAACCAAAAATTGCATACCGCGAAACCATCCGCAAATCGGCTGATGCAAATTATCGTCATAAAAAACAATCGGGCGGCGCCGGACAATTTGGTGAAGTTACCATGCGTATTGAGCCATGGTACGAGGGAATGCCCGATCCTGTTGGATTAAATGTTCGCGGCCGCGATGAATATCCTTTGGCATGGGGCGGCAAACTAGTTTATTTTAATTGTATTGTTGGCGGTGTGATAGATCAACGTTTTTTACCATCTATTATGAAAGGTGTGATGGAGAAAATGCAGGAAGGGCCATTGACCGGTTCTTATGTACGGGATATCCGTGTTAGTGTTTTTGATGGGAAGATGCATCCCGTTGATAGCAATGATATGGCGTTTAAATTAGCCGGCATTATGGCATTTAAAGATGCATTCCAGCACGCCGATCCGCAATTGTTGGAACCCATTTATACTTTGGAAGTGTTATGTCCCGATGAATTAACCGGAAATATCATGGGCGATCTGCAAACACGCCGTGCCATTGTTGAAGGTTTTGATGCTGAAGGCCATTTTACTGTTGTGAAAGCAAAAGTTCCTTATGCCGAAATGTATCAGTATGCTTCAACATTGCGTTCGCTATCGCAGGGTCGTGCGAGGTTCAGAATGAAGTTTGATAATTATTCACCTGTGCCTTTCGATCTGCAAAAGAAATTAGCCGAAGCTTATAATAAAGAAGCAGAAGTGGTTGAATCCTAAAACCTCTGATTAAAAAAAATCCTGTTACAGTGTTGTAACAGGATTTTTTTATTGAACCAACTTTTGTATTTCAATCAGGCAGTTGTTGCGTCGCACTCTTGTACTGCATAAATTGTGTCATCATCTATAATCGTCAACACCATCCACTATTTTGCCGTAATCAATTAATAATTCTTCACCGCATTTTATATCTCTTATAGTTTCAAAATATTCGCCATCGTTCACCGAAATAATATTCGGATCGTTCGAATGATTTAAATAATTGACCAGGTCCATCACTTTAAAACCATAATCGGGAACAAAATAATTTTCCTCATCGTACAAACAATAAGTCTCAATCAATTCTCTTGAATGAATGGGTAATTGTTCAACTTCAGCGATCGGGATTTTTATCCATTCACCAATATTTTTCGAAAAAAAATTATTGCAACCTTTCGGAATATCGCGTATGGCGAATACGCCAATACCGTGAATGGGAGAGGCTTTCAGCATAACCCATGTTTCGTTCCGAAGATCATTCAATAGCGCTTCTTTCGTCATAAATTACTTGCGCTGCAGCATTGGATAATTATCGATGGTTTCAAAAACATTGCGTGGATCCTGTTTCAGAATTTCAATAAATCTTGCAAGCGAATCAGCAAATTGTTTCTTTTCAAATAACCTATCGTGCGATAAAATAACAATGGCATTTTGTTCAACTGTATTGCCATCATCAAATCTTTGGTTGATTCTTTTTGCCATTTCGGTTGCACTTTCTTTGGGCGCTTTTTGTTTTCCGTTTTGAGCCCATTCAATATCCCAACCAACAATTTTATATCCGTTGCTGTCCAATCTTTTTATTAAAGGGTTCTCGGCTTTTTGCCCATGGATCACACCATTCGAAGCCCATGTGTTATTACCCGGTAAACGAATAATTTTTACCTGAATATTTAATTCTTTTTCATTCCTCATAAAATCTTTATAAGCACTGTCCGGTATTGAATAAAATTTTGCGTACTTATCATTGAAGCCATGACTGAAACTGTGATTGGCCATTAAAAATTGCGGATAATCGTTACGCAATGAATCAATGATCCTTTTTTTGAAAGGGCCAACCATATTAAATCCTACAGAAAAAAATGTAGCTTTTACATTTTCTTGCCTGAAAACCTGTTTACAATTAACTGTGCCGGGAGGTTGAGGAGAATCATCCCATGTCAAAAATATATAACGTTTAGAGCTGTCGTATTTGATAGGTGTACCGGGAACAGGTTTGGCGATCACTTTTACCGAATCTGCATTTACTGTTTTTTGTTTCGTGTTATTGCATGCTGCCATTAAAACTAATGCAGCTGCTGATACTGATAAATAAATATTTCTCATGTTCATCATTTGTTACAAAAGTAAAGCGTGGATGAATACAATTACTTATTCGTTCATGTGATGTGAATAAGAAATTGATTATTGAAATGAGCCGATAAATTAGGTGCATAAAAAAACGCTCAAATTATTTGAGCGTTTTTAATTTATTTTTTTCGATCTGTTTTAATCAACATATTGTTCTTTGATCACTAATTTCAATTCACGGTTCACATCCCATTTTTCGAATTCTTTGGCAACATCAGTCAGGAAACTTGCACCAATACTGCCGTCAATGATCCTGTGATCGTAACTCAGCGATAAGAACATCATGTGGCGAATGCCAATGAAATCGCCTTTATTGGTCTCAATCACAACAGCACGTTTTTTTATGGCGCCAACGGCCAGAATTGCAACTTGCGGCTGATTAATGATTGGTGTGCCCATCAAACTGCCAAACGTTCCAACGTTGGTGAAAGTAAATGTGCCACCCTGAATATCTTCGGGTTTTAATTTATTGTTGCGCGCATTATCGGCCAAAGTATTCACCGATCTTGTTAAACCAACCAGACTTAGATTCTCTGCATTTTTTATAACAGGAACAATTAAATTTTTATTTGGCAATGCAGTTGCCATGCCTATGTTATAATAATTTTTAATCAAGATATTATCGCCTTCAACCGAACTGTTGATGATAGGATATCTTTTCATCACTTTAATCAAACACTCGATGAACATCGGTGTAAAAGTGATCTTGGTTCCCTGCACTTTTTCGAAATCATTTTTTATTTTATCTCTCCAGGTAACCATATTGGTAACATCAGCTTCGGCAAAACTGGTAACATGTGCACTGGTATGTTTACTATCGACCATGTGCTTAGCAATCAGTTTGCGCATCCTGTCCATCTCAAATAATTCAACACTTGGTTTTGGCGCTTCAACTACAGGAGGTGGAGGTGGTGGCGTTACAATTGGCTCTGCAACCGGTTTTGGTGCAACAGCAGGAGCCGGCTCAGGTGCAGGTGGTGCAATATAAACCGGAACAGTTTGTTGTGCTGCAGATGCAACAGGTTGCACCGGTGGCGGAATATAAACAGGCTGTGGTTGTGCAATTTCTTCAGGTGCTGCAACAGGCGGAACATAAACCGGTGGTGGCGTATAAATTTTTTGCGGTTGACTTTCTGTTGCATGCTGAACAGGTGGTGGTGCTGCTGCATAAATTGTTTGTGCTGCTGCCGGAACAAATGCAGGAACTTTCCCTGCTTTTTTATCGGCGATATATTGCAACACATCTTTTTTAGAAACACGACCATCGGCTCCGGTACCGGGAATTCTTTCCAGTTCACTTAAACTAATTCCTTCACTGTTTGCAATATTTAAAACCAATGGCGAGAAGAAACGATTATTGCCACCGGCAAATTTTGTTGTTTGAGTTTGTTGTGGTGTAAAAGGAATTTGTTCTTCAACTTTTGACTGAACAGGTGGCGGATTAAATGTTTGAGCAGGTGCAGTATAATTTTGCGGAGCTGCAGTTGCACCAACATCAACCCGTGCATAAACAGCACCAACAGGCACCACATCATTAACTTTAAATAAAACTTCGGTGATTATTCCGGCAACTGTTGACGGCACTTCGCTATCA
>JAGWPQ010000164.1 GCA_028877045.1 Bacteroidota bacterium
GCAAAACAATTCCTCATCACGGGAATGGTTTGGGCTGTTTTAGGCGGATTGATGAGCGTATTGTTTCGCTTGCAATTGGGTTATCCCGATTCACATTTTGCATGGTTAGAAAGCATTTTAGGAAAGTGGTGGGTAAAAGACGGACAAATTACTCCCGAGGCTTATTATGCTTTGGTTACAACTCACGGAACTGTTTTAGTTTTCTTTGTATTAACGGCAGGATTGAGCGGAACCTTTGCAAACTTTTTAATTCCGTTACAGGTTGGTGCAAGAGATATGGCTTCACCATTTATGAATATGCTTTCTTATTGGTTTTTCTTCGCAGCAAGTTGTGTAATGCTTTCTTCCATGTTTGTTGAAACCGGACCATTCAGCGGCGGCTGGACAGCTTATCCTCCGTTAAGTGCTTTGGGAAGTGCATCTCCTGGATCTAAGACCGGTATGGATCTGTGGATCATAGCCATGGCTTTATTTGTTGTATCATCTTTATTGGGCGGCTTGAATTATATCGTAACTATATTAAACATGCGTACCAAAGGAATGAGCATGACAAGATTGCCATTAACTATCTGGGCATTATTTTTTACCGCTGTTCTAGGTGTGTTATCATTCCCTGTTTTATTTTCCGGTTTTATTTTGTTGATTTTTGATAGAAATTTTGGAACAAGTTTTTATCTGTCTGATATTTTTGTATCCGGTGTTGGTGCTTTACAAAATGAAGGAGGTAGTGCTATTTTATATCAACACTTATTTTGGTTTTTAGGTCATCCTGAAGTATATATCATTTTATTACCGGCAATGGGAATGGTGAGTGAGATCATGTCGGTGAATGCACGTAAACCGATCTTCGGTTATATGGCAATGATCGGATCATTATTTTCCATTGCTATACTTGCATTTTTAGTGTGGGCGCACCATATGTTTGTTACCGGATTAAATCCATTCCTCGGTTCCATATTTGTACTACTTACTTTATTGATCGCGGTTCCATCGGCTATTAAAGTATTTAACTGGTTAACTACTTTGTGGAGGGGAAATATTCGTTTCACTCCTGCCATGATGTTCGCCATTGGTTTTGTAAGCTTGTTTATTTCGGGTGGATTAACGGGTATTTGGTTGGGGAACTCTGCATTGGATATTCATTTGCACGATACCTATTTTGTGATCGCACACTTCCATATTGTAATGGGCGTTGCCTCTATGTTTGGAATGTTTGCAGGTATCTATCACTGGTATCCTAAAATGTATGGTAAGCATTTAAATAATACGTTGGGATATATCCATTTTTGGATAACTATTGCAGGTGCCTATTTAATTTTCTGGCCAATGCACTACGAAGGTTTAGCCGGTATGCCTCGCCGTTACTATGATTATAGTAACTGGGAAAGCTTCAAACAATTTGCTGATCTGAACAGATTCATCAGCACGATTGCAATGATTGTTTTTGCAACGCAAATTTTATTCTTGTTTAATTTCTTTTATTCAATTTTCAAAGGGAGAAAAGTTACATCACTTAATCCATGGAAATCGAATACACTGGAATGGACAACACCACTTCGTCCGGGTCACGGAAACTGGCCGGGTGAAATTCCGGAAGTGTATCGTTGGCCTTATGATTACGGAAAAGACGGGCAGGACTTTATCACTCAAACAACACCTGTTGGAGCAGAAGAAAGTCATCATTAAAAATTATTGTGCGAGATCATCAAGCATAAATAAATAATACAAATGCCCTGATACATTTCGGGGCATTGTTTTTCGGCTTGAAAGATTTGATTTAAAAATAAATGGCAAAAACAATCAACACATCAGCTTCTGTATCTTTTGCAATTGTTGCGAAAGTGAAAGATTATTTTCAACTGATGAAATTCACTTTGAGTTTTACGGTTGTTTTTTCTTGTGTGATCTCTTTTTTATTGGTTCCCAATAACGGCTATGATCTAAAGATGATCACGCTTTTATTTGTAGCCGGTATGCTGGTTGCAGGAAGTGCCAATGCCATTAACCAGGCAGTTGAAAAGGATACCGATGCACAAATGAAACGCACCAGGATGCGCCCTGTTGCCGATGGGAGGATGAGCCAGCAGGAAGCATATATTTTTGCTTTTATCGCCGGTGTGATCGGTGTTTTTATGATGTGGTATTTTTTTAATTTATCATCGGCATTGGTTTCGGCATTCAGTTTATTTATTTATGCATACATCTATACACCATTAAAAACAATTAATTCGGTTGCTGTTTTGATAGGTGGTTTTCCGGGTGCGTTACCTTGTTTGATCGGATGGCTTGCAGGCTTTTATAATCAGGAGATCAGTTGGACTGGTGGATGGATTTTATTTGCCATTCAGTTTTTGTGGCAGTTCCCGCATTTTTGGGCAATTGCATGGGTGGCGCATGGCGATTATACAAAAGTTGGTTTTAAATTATTACCAAGTCCCAAAGGGCCAACAAAGTTTACAGCATTACAGGCAATTATGTACAGTGTGCTGATGATACCTGTTGGAATGTTGCCGTATTATTTTGGAATCAGCGGACAGGTAAGCATGTGGATCTTGATTGCATGTAATTTATTTATGGTGTTTCAGTGTGTACGGTTATACAGAGAGATGGATGTAAAAGCAGCAAGGCGTGTAATGTTCAGCAGTTATATTTATTTGCCGATTGTATTATTGGCATTGCTGGCTGATAAGCTGCATGTGGTGCTGTAGTTGAAGAGTGCGACGCCATTGAAGTTGAGCAAAGAACAAAAGTTGATAACAAAAATAAAATAAGTGATCATGACTATCGTGGGACCAAACGAAACAAAAAGAATTCATTCGCATAAATTTTTTTTGTGGGCAGCAATGGGCAGCATCTGTATGATGTTTGCCGCATTTACCAGTGCTTATATCGTTAAACGCAATCAAAGCCAATGGTTGGATTTTGATTTGCCGAAAGTATTTTGGTATTCTACGCTGGTAATAGTTTTAAGCAGCATTACGGTTCATCTTGCATTAAAAAAAATCAAGGCAAATGAGATAAATAAATACAAATCGTTGATAGCGATCACAGCAGTTTTGGGCGTTGTGTTTAGTGCAATGCAATTTTTTGGTTTTACCGAATTAAACAATCACGGCATACAACTATTTGGTGCAGGCAGTAATCCTGCCGCTTCTTTCCTTGGTGTGATCGTTGGATTTCATGTGTTGCATGTATTGGCCGGCGTGATCGCAGTATTATATGTTTCTATAAATTCTTTTAACAATAAAAAAAGTAATGTAAATATTGTGACGGTTGAAATGATAAGCACCTACTGGCATTTTGTAGATGTGCTTTGGATATATTTATTTGTATTTTTTATGTGGATCAGGTAGTGAGTGATTTTTTTGAATGAATTTGTTTATTTTGATCTTAAGCCAATAAATTTGCGAACATAACCTAACAAAAATTATGTCAACAACAACAGCAGCAGCAGTACCCGAAAAATTATGGAGCGGAGGTAAGAGCCCCTTCAAGGTAGAGTATGGTAAATTAATGATGTGGTATTTTTTAATGAGCGATGCTTTTACTTTCGGCGCTTTTTTAATTGCGTACGGAACAACACGTTTTGCAACAAACGGATGGCCTAATCCAAACGAAGTTTTCAGATCGTATCCATTGGCAGGCGAAAACTCGCATGCACCATTGGTGTTTGTAAGTATCATGACTTTTATTTTGATCATCAGTTCTGTAACCATGGTATTAGCGGTACAGGCCGGTCAGCAAATGAAAAAGAATGCAGTGGTAATTAATTTGCTGTTGACCATTTTAGGTGGTTTGGCTTTCTTAAGTTGCCAGGCATGGGAATGGAATCATTTATTTCATGAAGGTGCATGGTGGGGAAGAAACCCTTTTATGAATGCCGACGGAACTCAATCAACAACAGGGTTTACTAATTTCTTTTTTACCATAACAGGTTTTCACGGCTTTCACGTTTTCAGCGGTGTGATCATTAACATCGTAATGTTGATCATGACATTGACTGATAAATTCGAAAAACGCGGCCATTACCTGATGATCGAAAAAGCAGGATTATACTGGCACTTTGTAGATCTGGTTTGGGTATTTGTATTTACCTGTTTCTATCTGATCTAATCAAAAATTTCATCAACTCATTTTTAATCATCTAACATGGAACATACAGCAGTTGCACATCATCACGACGGGAAAAAAGAAGTTATACGGGTTACCATTATCTTAACCATCTTAACCATTATTGAACTGGCTTTGGGTTTTGCAATGATGGGAATGGAAAATCAGCATTTGCGTTTAACAATCAAAGGCATCATTATCATTTTAATGTTGTCGAAAGCATTTTATATCGTTGGTTATTTCATGCATTTAAAACATGAAGTGAAAAACTTAATAATGACCATCGTGGTTCCTCTATTGATTTTCATTTGGTTTATCTTTGCATTTTTATACGACGGTAATTCTTTCAAAAATTTAAAGAACACATACGATCCGTATAAAAAAGAATTAAGCACTAAAAAAGTAGAAAAGAAGTCGGAAGTAAAAGAGATCAAAACCGAAGAAATTAAAAAAGCGGTGGATTAATTTTGATCGGATATTTCTTTTTTTAATAAACGCATATCAACCATCGCTACATGGCGGTGGTTTTTTTATTAAAAATATTTTATGAGCAAAAAAGCACTGTTGGCATTAATGATCGCTGTATTACTGCCATTGATCTCTTATCTCATTTTGCAGGTAACCAGCGATAAAGCTGTGGTGATGCCGCGAAAATTTTTATTGGACAGCGTTGTTACAACTGTTCGTAACGGAAAAGAAATGCAGGACAGCATCTGGCACAAAACTTCCGACATAAAATTAATTAACCAGTTGGGCGACACGGTTAATCTCTACAGCAAGCAGGGAAAGATCATTGTACTCGATTTCTTCTTTACAAGCTGCCGTAGCATTTGCCCGTCGCTTACGCACAACATGGTCAAGCTGCAGCGATCATTCATGAAGGGCGGCGATGTAAGAAATAAAATAGACACATCCATCGTTCAGTTTGTTTCGATGAGCATCGATCCGCAAAGAGATTCTGTAAGTGTATTAAAAGATTATGCCGATAGGTTTGGTGTTAACCCCGATAATTACTGGATGTTAACGGGCAGCAGGGATTCTATTTATCGTTTTGCATTTGAAGAATTGAAGGTTGATAAATTCAGCATGGAACCTATCAGCCCCGATTTTGTGCATACCAGCCGATTTGTTTTGATTGACCGGGATATGATCGTTCGCGGATATTACGATGGTTTGGACAGAGACAGCACATCTTTAAAACAATTGGCGAGAGATATTGGTTTATTGATGTTGGAAAAAAATAAAAAGAAACCCAGCGAATTATTTACCGAGATCATTAATTTAAAATGGTTGTGGCTGATAATTGTTGTGCTCGTAATTATTTTTGCAGTGTATTTATCGGCACGAAGAAAAATAAATGGATGATGGAAAGCTGTGAGCAAAAACAAACCCTACCAATAAACAAATAAACCAACATGTTACAACCAAGCATTAAAAAAAACGATCCGCAGGCAAAAATTTTAATTGGTATTTTTTCTTTTGTTGTTTTTGCGGCAGTGGTTTTATTAAGCCGTTTTAAATTAACCCTTGATCTTGGTTTTAATGTGCATGTGTTTGCAACAGCCAATGCCATCATCAATTCTATCATTGCAGTTTTATTGGTGGCTGCTTTGATAGCAGTAAAGAATAAAAAATATTTGTTGCACAAAAAACTAATGTTTACTGCGCTGATATTATCGGTTGTTTTTTTGGTGAGTTATATTGCCCATCATTTACTGGCAGGTGAAACAAAGTTTGGCGGTACGGGAACTATAAGAATCATTTATCTCCTCATTCTCTTTACGCATATTTTTTTAGCGGCTATTATTTTGCCGTTTATTTTATTTACAGCATACCGTGCATTGACCGCCGAGTTTGATGCGCATAAAAAACTGGCAAAATATACATGGCCATTATGGTTCTATGTGGCAGTGAGCGGACCAGTGGTGTATTTGATGATCAGTCCTTATTATCGTTGATTTTTCTTACCCTGTTTTCTATTCATTCAATCCTTTTCCATCAAGTATCTGCTGCAAGCATTTTTCAATTCTTGATTCTCTTGTTTTGGATTGTTTGGCTTGCGAAAAATAAAAAAGATATGCTCTTTGCCGTCCGGGTGTCAAAGCTTCAAAAGCAGTTTTTAATGCAGGGGTTTTGTTTAATTTATTTTTGAATTCTTCAGGAACGGGATAGTCTGATGTTTTTTTCAGCTTCACTTTCAAACCTGCTTTTTCTACTTCAATGGCTTCGAAAATATAGGCTTTCAGGATGGATTTTAGTTTCACTATTTCCCCAACATTAGTGAACCGTATCTGGCGTGCAGACTGCACATTCTCGGTTTGCTGTATCAGGATGCCATTGGTATCGTGCAGCAAAGCGCCTTTAAAAAAAAGCAACGCACAGTATTCTTTAAATACATGTATTAAAACGATATTGGTTTTTTGAAACGTGTAACAGGGGCAACCCCATTTTAATTCTTCGGTAAGACCGCAGTCAAGAATGATCGATCTTAATTTCCCGATTTCTTTCTGCCAGGTTGTGGCTTTACTGAAATAAAAATCAACATCAGGATTCATGCTGTTCATTGTTATTTATATTGATTCATTAAAAAAATAAAATGAATTTTTATAACGCTAATTCTTTGGCAGGGTCCCAAAACTTTTTTTCAAAATCAATGATGGTATCGTTTTCGATCTTGATCTTTTCTTTTTCCAGTAATTCCTGCATTAATGTGGGTGTAGCAAAATGTGCTTTGCCACTCAGCATTCCGTTTCGGTTTACAACACGATGTGCCGGGACTTTTGGTTTGATGTGGAATGATCCGTTCATTGCCCAGCCAACCATTCTTGCACTCATCTTTGTTCCCAGATAAGCAGCAACGGCACCGTATGAAGTAACACGGCCTTTGGGGATCTGGCGCACTACATCATACACATCTTCGAAAAAAGAATTTTCTTTTTTAATGGTTGGCAACGAATCGTGGCGTTTGGAAATATTTTTTGCTTTTGCCAAAATGATGTTTTCTTAAAATTATGGGTTTTGTTTTAATTCGCCTTCAGGGGTCAGGGGTATCATTTCAGATCGTTTCGGTTCAGGTACATTTTCAAAATCATAGGGACAATGTCTGCAACCTTCGCCGCAGCAAAAACCTTTTTCGAGATGATAGTTTTCTGTCAATACCATCAGGTTATCGCTGCTGTAATAAAAATCAACTCCTTCAATTAATGGTTTGTTCATTGATCAGTTGTTTTAAAATTTCATCTTTTTCAACAGGCAGATCTTTATTCAGCCTGAATTGCAAATAATGAATACGGTTGCTTTTGGCAATATCTAAACTTTCGTAATAAGTTTTGATAGAAAGTTCGTCCGAGATTGCTGCAGCCGAATAAACATCATCTGTATCAAGTAACAATTCTAATTGAAATAAGTTGATGACAGTTTTGGTAAATTGATACAGATCGGGGCTATCGGTTTTTAAATTAATTAGTCCACCGGGAATAAGTATCTGTTGATACAATCGTAAAAACTTAGGATGCGTCAATCGTTTTTTTGCTTTTGAAAAACGTAATTGCGGATCGGGAAAGGTGATCCATATTTCGCTTACTTCATCTTTCCCAAAATAATCCGGTATCTGATCGATGATGGTGCGAACAAAAGCAACATTGTGTAAACCCGCATCCAGTGCGGTTTTAGCGCCACGCCAGATACGATTGCCTTTTATATCAACACCAATAAAATTTCTTTCAGGAAATAATTTCCCCAGGCCAATGGCATATTCGCCTTTACCGCAAGCCAGCTCAAGCGTGATCGGATGGTTGTTCTTAAAATATTCATCCCATTTTCCTTTCA
>JAGWPQ010000165.1 GCA_028877045.1 Bacteroidota bacterium
CAGCGAAGAGTTTGATGATATTGTTGTGTTTGATGATGAAGTAAGTAATAACAGTAAATATGTTGTGTTATTCGATCCGTTGGATGGCAGTTCTAATATTGATGTAAATATTTCTATCGGAACTATTTTTGGCGTGTATCGAAGAGTGAGCAAATTAGGAGAGCCGTGTACCATTGATGATTTTTTGCAAACCGGTAACAGGCAAATTGCTGCAGGTTATGTGGTATATGGTTCTTCAACCATGTTGGTGTACGCAACGCGAAGAGGTGTAAATGGTTTTACTTTAGATCCGGCGATCGGAGAGTTTTGTTTAAGTCATGCCGATATTAAATTTCCGGAGAGCGGGAAAATTTATTCGGTTAATCACGGCAACTTTTTTCAGTATGATGAAGGGGTAAGAAATTATATTACGATCTGTCAGAAAAAAGGCAAAACAAACGGTGGCCCCTACACGCAGCGATATATTGGCAGTATGGTTGCCGATGTACATCGTAATTTAATTAAAGGCGGTATTTTCATGTATCCGGGAACATTGGATAAACCAAAAGGTAAATTAAGATTAATGTACGAGTGCAATCCGTTTGCATTTATTACCGAAGTTGCAGGCGGAAAAGCGACTAATGGAAAAGAAAGGATATTGGATATCATGCCTACCGATCTGCACCAGCGTTCGCCTTTCTTTGCAGGCAGTATGAAAATGATGGAAGAATTGGAAACTTATTATAAATAATAAAATTGCAGATGAATGAAGGGTTGTAAATTTTTATTGGTTCTTATTTTTTTGATCAGCGCAAAAACGCTGCCGGCACAGGAAAGAGTGGATCATCAAAAAATGAATTATCTTTTTAATCCCAAGCAAAACGCTGTTTTATATAACGATACTTTGTATAAAGGAAGTAACCGGTTTGCGCAGTTGTTTTACAGAACACGTGATATTGATTTGATCAATTTATATCAGCGGCATCAATCCAATAAAGTTTGGGGCAATATTTTAGGTACTGTAGGTGCATTGGCAACAGGTTTTGGTGTTGCGTATGCAACGGGTTCGGGAAATAATAAAACTGCAGGATGGATCACACTTGGGTCTGGTTTAGCTTGCACTATATTTGGTACCTATTTAATTCAGGCGGGTCAGAAAAATATGCTGATGGCAGTGCAGTTATTCAATCAAAAATATAATAAGAATGCCGTTGGTATTGGTATTTCGGGCAACAGTGCCGGATTGGTTGTAAATTTTTAATTATGAGCAAAACAATTATAGAAGTAAAAAACCTGGTAAAAAGATACGGCGATTTTGAAGCTGTAAAAGGCATTAGTTTCGATGTGAAGCAAGGAGAGATATTTGGCTTGCTTGGCCCGAATGGAGCAGGGAAATCAACCACATTGGAGATCATTGAAACACTGCGTACCAAAACAAGCGGTGAAGTTATTGTTGACGGATTGGATTTAGACAAATCACCCAACGATATCAAAAAAATAATCGGTGTGCAATTACAAACAAGCGGTTATTATCCGGGATTGAATTTGGTTGAGTTGCTGAATTTATTTGCAGGCTTGTATAATCAAACCATAGATCCCTATTTATTTTTAGATAAAGTGAATTTGCGTGATAAAGCAAAATCGAAATATAAAGAAATGAGTGGCGGACAAAAACAACGTTTCTCCATTGCAACAACACTCATCAATAAACCAAAGATCATTTTTCTGGATGAACCCACAACAGGATTGGATCCGCAGGCAAGAAGAAATTTATGGGAACTGATCAAAGAAATAAGAGCAACCGGAACAACGGTGATCATCACCACACATTATATGGATGAAGCAGAAGTGTTGTGCGACAGAGTGGCGATCGTTGATAATGGAAAAATAATTGCCATCGAATCGCCCGATCAATTAATTGATGATCTGGTGGCAACTGGTTTTGAACGCCCGAAAGAAGTAAAGAAAGCAAGTTTGGAAGATGTGTTCATTAAATTAACGGGGCATGAGTTGAGAGCTGATTAAGGAACGTGAATCGTTAATC
>JAGWPQ010000166.1 GCA_028877045.1 Bacteroidota bacterium
CCCAATGTTTTGCGTGCTGCATCTACTTTTGCGGGCATTTGGGCATATACCTTTTTGATCATTTCAATATCAAAAGCCATAATTAAGATTTTAGATTTACGAAACTAATGAGGCCATTTACCACTTATTGAAGCAAACGGATTTTTTGTGCTGCAAATTTACGGCAAAAGAAAAGGCGGTGTAAAACTGATTTAAACTTTTCTTAGAATATTTGTTCTTAATTTGCAACTGAATTAAATCACAACCCCCAGATAGTCTATTAAAATATAATGTATGAAAAAAATTCGTGAAATAGTTGAAATGCAGGCATTCGGGGTATGTTCTGCCATTGGCGACAGGTTAGGAGTGGCATCATCCCGGATACGAATGTGGTTTATTTACATTTCCTTTTTGACCATGGGATCGCCTGTAATTATTTATATGATCCTTGCATTTGCAAGAAATATCAAAAATTATATTCTGGCTGCGAAAAGAAATCCGTTGAGAGATCTGTAAGACGAAATTTATAATTTGAAATTTCTTTGATAATCAAAAATCTCAAATCAGAAATTAAATCACGGCTTTTCTCAGCTTCACTAATTTTTCCAATAAATTTTCAAGCAAATCTAATTTCAACATATTGGCGCCATCGCTCAAAGCTTTTGCAGGATTGGGATGCGTTTCAATAAACAAACCATCAGCACCGGTTGCAATGGCAGCTTTGGCAATGGTTTCGATGAGTTGCGGATTGCCACCGGTAACGCCGCTTGTTTGATTGGGTTGTTGCAAACTATGTGTGCAATCCATAATTACCGGAACATTCAATTCTTTCATCCATGTAATATTTCTGTAATCAACCACAAGATCCTGGTAACCGAAAGTTGTTCCTCTTTCTGTCAACATTATTTTTTCGTTGCCTGCTTTTTTAATTTTTTCAACAGCAAATTTCATCGAAGGGCCACTTAGGAACTGCCCTTTTTTTACATTGATGACTTTATTTGTTTCTGCTGCGGCAATTAACAGATCGGTTTGCCGGCATAAGAATGCAGGTATCTGTAAAATATCAATAAATTTAGCAGCTTCGGCACATTCATCGTGTGCATGAACATCGGATGTTGTGGGCAAATGAAAAGTATGGCCAACTTTTTTTATCAGATCCAAACCAATATTATCGCCCAATCCGGTGAATGAAGAAGCGCTTGTTCTGTTTGCTTTGCGATAACTTGCCTTAAAAATGTATGGTATCTCTAATCGTGCACAGATCTTCGAAACTTTATCGGCAACTTCCATCACTAATGCTTCATTCTCCACTATACATGGCCCTGCTATCAAAAAAAAGTTATCGTGATCATATGATTGGTTTTTAAATAAATCTTTTAAATATGCCGGTATCATGAGTAAATAAAAAATTAGTAATTAAAAATTGAAATGCACTGCGAACTTACAATCCTTTTTGCTTTCTTTGCGCTAACATTTGTTAGTTATTTTCATAACACGAATTTTTACTAATAACACGAATTAAGAAACAAAGGCTAAAAAAGAAAAAATAAATCGTTCAGACAATGTCCGATATAATTTTTTTAACTTCTGATCTTTCAAAAATAAATTCGTGTAATTCTTTTAATTCGTGTGATCAAAAAAAATATTTGCATGGCAAAAGATAAAATTTTAGTGATTGGCGCATCGGGTCAGATAGGCGTGGAGCTTACATTGGCGTTACGAAAAATATACGGCAATGCCAATGTGGTGGCATCGGATCTGCGTGAACAAAATCCTTTGTTGGAAGGCACCGGGCCTTATGTTAGTTTGGATGTGATGAATAAAGAAATGCTGC
>JAGWPQ010000167.1 GCA_028877045.1 Bacteroidota bacterium
ATTCGTGCCTTCTTTTATTAAAATTGTTTCTCCATCATCATTTAAAATACAAGAACAAAAAGCAAAAATAAAAATCAGAAATATTGTAAAATGTTTACTCATATTTTGATGCTTGTCGATACTTTGCAAAACGTTGAAGTGTGCGACGCTCCAAAGGAGTCCTTCGGACAACCGCAGTTTCATAGCATTCCAACAGTTCGTTAACACAAAAAATAACTACAAATTTTATAACGTGATAGTTGTCACAGTAAAATAGATTTCGCTGCGGGAAATTTGCACTAAGAAAATTAAATACACATGAAATGCCCATAAGCAAAGCATACAAATTGCAAATGTTTATTTGGCATTCCATCTGACAAAAACATTAACCGCCAAAGGCGGTGAACTTAAAAACATACAGATGAAATACATTATTGTTGGTGCAGTTGCCGGTGGTGCAAGTACTGCTGCGAGATTAAGAAGAATGGATGAACATGCCGAGATCGTTATTTTCGAAAAGGGCGAATATATTTCATACGCCAATTGCGGATTGCCATATTATATCGGCAATGTTATTAAAGACCGTAATAAATTATTTGTTCAAACTGCATCGGCTTTTAATCAACGATTTAATATTGATGTGCGTGTGATGACTGAAGTTATTTCCGTTAATGCCGATAAAAAAACCATCACTGCAAAAAATCAAACAACCAGTGAAGTGTATGAAGAAAGTTATGATAAATTAGTTTTATCGCCCGGTGCCGAACCTATTCGTCCGCCATTACCCGGCATCACAAACGAAGGAATTTTTACTTTACGCAATGTTGCCGATACCGATTATATTAAAAGTTATGTTGAAAGAAATGATGTAAAAAAAGCTGTGGTGATCGGTGCAGGATTCATTGGATTGGAAATGGCCGAAAGCCTTCACGGGCTTGGCTTACACGTTAGCATTGTTGAAATGGGCAACCAAATTTTAGCACCTGTTGATTTTCCGATCGCAGCAATTGTTCAGCAACATATCCGTTCGAAAGGTGTTGATCTTCGTTTAAGTTCGGCAGTAACAAGTTTCACAAAAGAAGATGATCAATTAAAAGTGCATTTAAAAAGCGGTGATGTGCTGGATGCAGATGTTGTGATACTTTCCATTGGTGTTAAACCCGATACAAGATTGGCTGTTTCGGCCGGATTAAAAATTGGTGATGCCAGAGGAATTTGGGTGAACGAATATTTGCAAACATCCAACCCCGATATTTATGCAGTGGGTGATGCGATTGAATTTAAAAATCCCATCACACAACAATCGCTTATTACTTATTTAGCCGGACCTGCAAATAAACAGGGAAGAATTTGTGCCAATAATATTGTGTTAGGAAATGTTCAAAAATATAATGGTGCCATTAATACTGCGATCGTAAAAGTGTTTAACATGACCGTTGCAACAGCAGGCACTGCATCGAAACATTTAACAACAGCCAACATTAAACATATTGTTTCAACAACACACAGCGGATCGCATGCAGGTTATTATCCCGGTGCAAAACAAATGAGTATTCAAATTGCTTTTTCGCCCGAAGACGGTCGTTTGTACAGTGCACAAATTGCAGGCTTTGATGGTGTTGATAAACGCATCGATATTCTTTCATCAGCTATAAAAAGAAACAGTACTATTTATGAATTGGTTGAATTCGAACATGCGTATGCACCACCTTATTCATCTGCAAAAGATCCGATCAACATGAGTGGTTTTGTTGCAGAAAATATTTTATTGAAAAGATTGAATGTTTTTTACTGGAACGAGATGGATAAAATAACCGATAATGATCTGTTGCTTGATGTACGTACCGTTGCCGAATATGAAAGAGGCAATATTGAAGGATCAATTAATATTCCGGTTGATGATATCAGAAACAGGTTAGACGAAATCCCAAAAGGCAAACAAATTTATATTTATTGCGAAGCAGGATTAAGAGGTTATTTAGCACAGCGCATTTTAAAACAAAGCGGATTCGATAAAGTATCCAATCTTTCGGGTGGTTATTTTTTATGGAGAAACTGTACCAGCGAAATAAATCATTCTCTCAATGCCGTTGAACCAATGAATGAAAAATTGAGTCTTGCATAAATTGATTGGTTGTTGATTTCTTTTGAAAGAATTATTTTTTACCACAGAGATTTACAGAGTTATTTACACAGAGTAAATAGAGTTTTTAAAATTCTCAGCGAAACGCTGTGAACAACTCTTTTACTCTGTGGTTAATTTTTTAATCATCATCTTTCTTCACAACTTTTATAAATGCGGCACGTTTTGGTGCAGGCACGATGGCATTTTCGCCTTTCACTGCTTTCCAGATCACTTCGGTAAATTCACGATCGGGAATTAAATCTTCTTTTGAGAAATCAAACTTTTCGCTTTTCTTCTGCCATGCATTTATCACTGCATTTTTTTCGTTGATATCCCACTGCAGGGGCTTTGCAGTAAAGCCTTTCGGGTTAGTTGACTTTGAGAAACAATTCCACATGGGTGTTGCAGCAGCATCATACTGGCTCATGGGTGGGATTCCCAGGATCAATTCGATCGTTCTTAACATCGATGATGTTGAATACATGGTATGATCAACAAAATTTCTTTTCACAAAACCGCCTGCAACATAAGCTGTGGTGCGGTGTGCATCAACATGATCGGGCCCGTCCTGCGCATCATCTTCCACAACAAAAACAACACTTTCATTCCACACTTTACTCTTGCTTAAATAATCAACAAACATTCCAACGGCAAGATCGTTATCGGCAACATGAGCAAATGGTGTTGGCCTGTCTTTCTTTAATCCTTCGGTATGATCGTTAATGATGCGCAAAGTATTTAATTGCGGCAAGGCATTTTTTGCAAGTAAAGAATCGAAATCTTTTTTCCACTGCCCCACTCTTGTGGTGTCACGGATTTTTTGATCCCAACTGGTATAATAAGTACAATAATGGTCTTTTAAAACAGGAATATTCGGTTTATAATTATCTGCAAATTCGCCGTAAGTTCTATAGCTAACGCCGGCACGTTTTGCATGATCCCAAAGAAATCCATTTTTATTATTTGCAATGTTTCTGTTTCCTTCTGCATCATAATTGCCGCCGCGACCACCATAACTTGTGGGCCATGTTTTTTCCAAATAATCGGTTGAATAGGCTGCCAGGCTCCAGTTGTGGCCATCGGCGCTTACTTCACCATCGCAATAAAAATTATCGAGCAACACAAATTCTTTTGCTATCGCATGAAGGTTGGGTGTAAATTTTTTTCCAAACAAACATAAACTTGTATCGCCGTTACCTTCCGGTATATCGCCAAGTACCTGATCGTATGTTCTGTTTTCTTTGATGATATAGACCACATGACGAAAAACCGAAGGTTCGCCAATCCGGACTGGAACCGGCACGGATGCTGTGTTTTTTCGTGGCATTTTCTTATTCAGGTCTAACCTGAAAAGCTGATTCGATTGTTTCACTTTTTCGGTGTAAGCCTGTAAAACTTGCTTTTTGGGAACCGGGATGACAGATACC
>JAGWPQ010000168.1 GCA_028877045.1 Bacteroidota bacterium
CTGCGTAATAAAATTTGCTTTTTCTTCTGCGATTAATTGAAGTTTGGCGCTTGTTTCCAGTAAATTTTCCTGTAAAAAAACATTCTCCGAAATGTTTTTTACAATACCTATCAGCTCTGTAATATTCCCATTATTATCTTTTATGGCGCTGATAGAAATAATGGTATGGAATGTATTCCCTTCTTTATTTAGTATTTCAACTTCACCTTCCCATTGTCCGGTTGCTCTTACTGTGGTCCTGAGCCTGTTTCTGATATCGTCATCCATAATTATAAATTCAGAAACAGGTTTACCTAGAATTTCATGAGCGGGATATCCAAACATTTTTTCGGCAACTGTATTCCAGGCAGTGATGTTATTGGCAATATCGGTTACAATAATTGCATCAAATCCGTATTCAAAGATCTTTGAGAAATAATTTTCTGAAATAGTCTCTTTAATTATCCTGCCGGGGCTTTCGTCTGAAATGTTATTCTTGCTCATTCTTTTCAGAATAAAAAATTTACATATCAATTAACTATATTATTATGAGTAATAAAGTAGTTTAGTACTCCAAAGTTAGAAGAATTATACCATCCGGCTGTAGCTTATACGACTACATCAAAATTCAATAACAATATTACTAAATACCCGTTGGCGGAGTTATTTTGAATGAATAGTTTTATGCCCCGGAGCTGCAAAATATTAATAGAAATTTGAGTAAAAACATAATTGAACCACGTAGTGGTGATATATTTTCTTAAATATACCGCTCCACGGAGCTTATTCTCATTTCGAAGAGCATTCTCTATTAATATATCGCCTCTCTGAGGCTTTGCGTAAAAGAACAGCAACAGACTACAAGAGGAACGCCGGGAAAATTTTCCTTTGCACTTCAGAAGCCGGCTTTCTTTCTCTGGCATCATTTAACATTAATAAACCAACTATGAATAAAGCAAGGCCGGCGAAGAAATATTTAACATCCATATTATTTTGAAATCTGTTGATGTTCGCAAAAAAAATCTATCAAAGTAATGCAGCATGGACTAAGAAAACATTACCCTTAAAATTTTTAAACTGTCTTGTCCTGTTTCAATATCTAAACTTCCAAGCAATTTTTCAGCCTGCTTTTATCTACACCTCTAATTTGATCTAAAATTATCTGGCCTTCTTCTTCCTTAAAATTTGAATACACGCTGCTTGGATAACTTTTCCGGGTATGTGTAAGAGGTGCTATCAATACAGTATTTAATGTATTGTTCATTGCCTGCGGCGATATAATCACATATGGTCTTCTTTTGTTTATTTCACTACCTATCGTTGGTTCTAATTCAACCAGCCAAACATCGAATTGAATAAATTTTTTATGAGCGCTTGATTTTGACATAGCTAATTATTACCAGGATTTATCGAATTTATTTCCCATCCCTTCAAATACATCCTTTTCCGGTTTCTCTCCTTTTTTAATTGCTGATTTAAACTGCGCCTCCCATGCAGATAAATCGAGATTCAGATATGGCCTCTTTTTCTTTCTGAGTTGTGTTGGTTTCAGAACAATAGGGGATTCGTCATTCAAATAGACCTCTATCTCCTGGCCATCAACAATATTCAGTTTATCTATGATTTCTTTCGTTAATAAAACGCCTCTCGAATTACCAACTTTACGCAAAGTGGTACGCATTATTATGTGTGGCATTAAAAATGTTTTTTACTACGTTATAACTGTTGTATGTTATAACAAACATAACTTTTAAAACTATTGCCCTTTTGTTTTGAATACAGCAAGTGCTAAAATAAGGCTTACAGGTACCTGCTATATACCAGATAGGGTATAAACATATATTACTGCCACAGTAAACCCACATTTTGCCACAATGTTGTGGGTTGTTGTGGGATTGATGTGGGAGTAATGTGGGTTTGATACGAAGGAATCACGAATCAAATAGCCTTCAAAGTA
>JAGWPQ010000020.1 GCA_028877045.1 Bacteroidota bacterium
ATTCAATCCCGTTTTTAATATATTAATATCTTTTCCTGCCAAGATGAATTCAATTTCTTCTGTTGGTACTCCTGTTTTAACATTATATAATAATTGCTCTGAGCGTTTAAGTAAACTTGTGTCTGTCATAACAATTGAATTAAATTTAAAATGATACATTGATCTGGTAAATCCCGCAAATACATTTATTGTCAGTAAAATAAAAAACAACAAAAGTATTTTTCTCATTTTTTTAATTAAATCTTATGCTTCTAAAGACTTTATTTCTCTCATTTCCTTACACGAAAGAGTAAATAACTTGATCCAAACATTTTACATTGTAGAATTTATTGACTACTTATGATTGTGTTTATAGATTTAAAATTATCTTGATTCTCTGTTTTATATTTCACTTTGCATCTTTCATTATACTATTTTTGAGTTTATATTAACATCATCTTCAAATGCCCGAGCATCAAAATATAGAATATAAACAATCATGGCGTGATGAATACTTAAAATGGATTTGTGGTTTTGCAAATGCACATGGTGGTAAAATATTCATTGGTATTGATGATAAAGAAAATGTTATCGGCGTTGATGATTACAATAAACTATTGGAAGATATTCCTAATAAAACGGTTAACCATTTAGGCTTGGTGGTAGATGTAAACTTGCACACAAAAAATAATAAAAAGTATATCGAAATTTCAATTGCTCCAAGTGATGTTCCTGTTGCATACCATGGCATTTATCATTACCGGAGCGGTAGTACCAAACAAGAATTAAAGGGTACTGCATTGCAACAATTCATTTTAAACAAAATGGGCAAATCATGGGAAGATATCCCCGTTGCTAATGCCACATTAAAAGATTTGAATGAGACATCTATTAACAATTTTGTAAAAAAGGCAATCGAAAAAGGTCGGATCCCTGCAGATGCTGCCAATGATGATACTAAGGTTTTGCTCAAAAACTTGTTCCTCATTAATCAACAAGACCAATTAACAAATGCGGCATTATTATTATTCGGAAAAGATCCTGCCGTGGTATCACTTTCTGCAAGCTTTAAGATTGGCAGGTTTGGTAAAGAAGATCATGATTTAAAATTTCAGGACATTGTTGAAACGAACATTTTCGAAATGCCCGATAAGGTATTGGAAATATTAAGTTCTAAATATTTGATACGCCCTATTTCTTATAAAGGTCTTGAAAGAATGGAGCCGTTAGAATATCCTGAATCAGCTTTACGTGAAGCCATATTAAATGCAATCATTCACAAAGATTATTTAAGTACTTGGATATTTCTGCGAGTTTATGATGACAAATTAATTATTTGGAATCCGGGTAAATTACCCGAAGAGCTTACCATCGAAAAATTAAAAACAAGTCATTCTTCTTATCCAAGAAATAAAGTAATTGCTAACGTGTTTTTTAAAGCCGGTTTTATTGAAGCCTGGGGTCGTGGTACTAATAAAATCATTCAGGCATGTATAGAGGCTGGTCTTCCCGAACCCCTTATCGAGGAAAGCCAAAACGGTATCCAAATAACTTTTCAAAAAGATATTTACACCGAAGAATATCTCAGCAAACTCGATTTGAATGAACGGCAGGTAAAAGCTATTTTATTTGTCAAATCAAAAGGACATATTAGCAACTCTGATTATCAAAAAATAAATGATATAGGAAAATCAGTTGCTGCTTCTGAATTGTTTGATTTAACTAATAAGAACTTCTTATCGAAAATTGGTGCTACAGGGCGTGGCATAAAATATGTTTTGATAACCTCGAAAAAATAAACGTCCGATAAACGTCCGAAACGTCCAATAAATGTCCGGCTATTGGCCAAAATATTTCTTATTTAACATTCAACATCAAAGAAAGCCGGTAAATAGGCGTTCCTCCTTCGTCGTCAGCAAGTAAATACCTCAAATTAACACAAATCGCATAATCTATTTAATACCTATTGTGGATTAATTCAAAATCACATTTTCCTATAGTTATATTTATCAAAAAATTTTTATGCAAATAAAATTGCTACACCATCAAACAAAAACAGCGATAGAATTATCTACCGCTGTTCAATCATATTATTTTAATGATGCAAAAATCAGAATCACCAACCGGCAGAATTGTTCCATCGGCTGATTTAATTCTGCTTGTAATACTATATACGAACACCTTTGCTTTTAAAATAATCTTCTGTATTACTTAAATAAAATGAGGCTTCCTCCATTGTTGAATCCCAATCAATATCATTGTCTGGGAATTTTGATTTAATTATTTGTTCCAATTCTTGTATCATTTCTCTGCAGGCCCAGGATTTCTGGCAAATATGTAATACCCATTTCGAAATTAGCTTACCGTCCAAATCGATAGTAGCAGGAAGGGTACGCTCAGCAAAATAGTATAAATCTAAAGAATATCCAGGCACGATTACAGATACGCTATGATCTTTGATTTCAAAGTATTTCATTTGGTTTAAAATTTTAAGATTGATTAAAAAACTCGGTGGCAGTGAACCTAAAGATCCACTTACACACCGAGTAAGAATATTTATTTTTTTTGGAGATGCACTAACAGCACCTGCTACACTGATTATTCAAAAGAGATATCCAAAGGTGCAGCTGGTGTAGGAAGTGCAGATGATAAAAAAAGTTTAGGTTTTGCAGCATGAACTACAGTACCGAAATTTTTCCTGCTGGTAGTAAATCCATTATTCCTTAGCCGCTCACTGAAATTCTTCAACGAACAGCTTTTATATCCAGATTCCGAGCAGTAATCCCTATAGGTATTGTAGATTTTCTTCAATGCTATATCACTGTTCAGGTCAATAGTATAGCACTCCTCGTCAATGAAAAGTTTTACACTATCAGATTGTTGCTTGTATTCTGTTACCATGCGGTCAATTGTTTCCGATTTTGTGAATCTGCGCTGAACCAATAGACGTTCAAGCCCCTCCAGTACCCAATTGAAAACCCCGGGAAGTTCGTTAGCAATGATTTTATTAGCTAGTTCCGGGTCTCTTTCATCTTCAGAAATAGTAACATCAAATGGCAAAATGATAAAACGGCGGAAGAAGGCTTCGTTGTGTTCGACGTCTGAGGGGAGTTGGTTTGTATTGAAAATGAATTTGCAATAATCCTCTAACATAAACGGTTCTTTGTAGGGTAAACGGGCCTCAATTGGTTCGCCAGAAATAAGCTGTTTGAATAAAGTAGAATCCATGTTTGGGCTTATCTCAGAAGCATAATTGAGAAGTTTATCTGAAATCTTCGCACGCTGATAACCGGATGCGTTGGTAAGGGATTGAAGACTAAAGTTGCTTACGTTCTCAGGGCCCAACAAAGCAGTGATTATGCTGAATGCGACTGATTTTCCATTGCTGCCGCCGCCATAAAGAATAAGTGCTTTTTCAAGTTTTAATGTCTTATGGCGGATGAATACATAAGAGATATATTCGGCCATTACTTTTTGAAGTATAACATCTGGAAGAACCCTGTTCAAATACTTTTCAAACAAAGGCGCTTTTGCTCCAGGTGAATATTCAAAAGGCAATTGGTATGTCAAAAAATCTCTCCTGTCAAAAGACTTTAAGAATTGCTCTTTAGGCTTTATTACAAACGTGCCATTTAAGAGATTGATTAAAACCTCTTGGCCTATTCTTTCAGGTTTGGGTAAGAATGCAGAACTAAGAAATTGTTTATAGAGATCATCACGGAATACAAAGTGACGAGCCGTATATTTTTTAACACTCAATTTCTCGGCTCCAAATCCTAAAAACCTTTTAACCTCCTGTGCTGTCAATTGCTTCCAATAAGCACCATTGAATACAAAAACAAATCCATCGGTCATTGCTAGAGACCAGCGATTGTTAGTTGCAATTTTCATCATCTCTTGAATACTTATAATTAGGTAATGCTGTTTAGTCAGAGATTCTCCATCAGTAAGTTCTGCCAATTCCTGAAAGTTTACAGGCTGCAGTTCATTCAATAGTGCTGAAAGTACTTGTTTATGGCTTAATATTCTTTGTAAGAAACCTTCTTCATTCACTACAGTCAAACAATGCGGTTCACAATCAGTTATATTATTTTGTCCATCGCTGATCGGGCTTATTTGCAACTGATCATCAGATTTTTTTAAAAAAGGGTTTGTTGAACCAGTATCACTGGTTATTTGATTACTCATTTTGATTTTATATATAATTAATATTGGGAACAGCAAAATGCTGCCCCTTGTAATAAATGCACATTCTTTATCCTATGTTCAATTACATCAGGAAAAGGATGTGTTTATAGCAAATACTGTTATGCTGTTGTTTTGCTATCCAATATGTCAAAGAGCTGATTTGGAGAAATCTCCGCTATAGCCGACTTTACTGCCGATATAGTTTAGTTTTTGGATTCTTCAATCCAGGTAATTAGTTCGGAGATTTTGAAGAGTAGTTTGCCCGTTGGTTTGTAACAGGGTAATTTTGATAATGCCGACATCTTGTATAGTGCGCTTTTGCTTAAGCCAGTCACTCTACTCGCACCTGCAAGATCTGTAAACCCGAATCGTTCATCTGGGGAATTCCTTTCTTTTTTTTGTGATGTTTGTTTTATTTCATTCATTGGCCATAACTGCTTTGTTAATACAGTACAGCAAAGAAAAATTATAAAGTAAAAATGGAGAGCTCCAAAACAAATGTGGCGAATGTAGTAACTAACGTTAGTTTACGTATAATAAAATTACTTAATTAAATATTTTGGATAGTTTGAAGTGAAGAAATTCCAAATGAGATTTTACGCTTGAGTCTTTTTCAATGTCATCTATATCTTTTTTTGTGCTAGGTTTGGAATAAATTCTTTTAACATCAATTCCCTCAATTTTATCTAACTCTGAAAGTGCAGTTGAAAGATGAGCTTGCTTCATTGGGGTCCTTTTATTATTGTCTCTATTTAAATTTTTGCGCGAATAAAAAACATTTAG
>JAGWPQ010000169.1 GCA_028877045.1 Bacteroidota bacterium
AAAGTTTGGAATGAAAAACTTAAACAGCGATACCGCATTGGTAATTCGAACATCCATTGTCTTTTCTATCATACTTGCAAATGGCTTTTTATTTAAAAATGCATTTACAGAAATCCGGCATACTTCTTTACAGAATATTTTATTTTTAATTTTATCGGGCATCACTACTTCGTTGTCGTGGGTGTTTTATTACAGGGCAATGAAGGAAGGCCAGGTTTCATATGTTGCCTCGATCGATAAAGCAAGTATTGTAGTTACACTGTTGCTTTCATTTGTTTTATTAAAAGAACCGGTTACCGCCAAAGTATTGCTGGGCGGAGGTTTCATACTAACAGGTATGCTTATCCTAGTTTGGAAATAAAACTATTTTTCTTTTCTTATTTCATCCAATCTTGGCCTTAATCTAACTTTCGATTTATTAAAAATATTCTGGCCCTTATCGATCCCTTTGCGGATCTGTTTTTGTCGTTCCAGAGGCAGATCAATTGTGTCTTTGCATTCTTCACTGCAACAACCATCAAACTTTTTTGCGCATTCTTCGCACTGGATAAATAATAAATGACAACCTTCATTTTTGCAATTGGTATGCACATCGCAGGGTTTGCCGCATTGGTGACATTTTGCAATCACATCATCCGTAATTCGTTCGCCCAATCTTTCATCAAACACAAAATTCTTTCCAATGAACTTACTGTCCAATCCTTTCTCTTTTATTTGCCGTGCATAATTAATAATGCCGCCTTCGAGATGAAAAACATTTTTAAATCCTTTATGCAACATGAATGCACTTGCTTTTTCGCAACGGATCCCGCCGGTGCAATACATGATAATATTTTTATCTTCATTTCCCTTCATCATATCAACAGCCATCGGCAACTGATCGCGGAAAGTATCGGACGGAACTTCCAAAGCTTTCACAAAATGCCCCACCTCGTATTCGTAATGATTGCGCATATCGATAATTAAAGTATCGGGGTCGTTCATCAACAAATTCATCTGCTCGGCATTCACATACTTTCCTTTCTGATACATGTTGAATGACGGATCATTAATCCCGTCGGCAACAATTTTTTCTCTAACCTTAATTCGCAATACCCAAAAACTTTTACCGTCATCGTCAATGGCAATATTCAACCGCAAACCTTTTAATGGTTCAATGGAATACAGAAACTCTTTTAAGTTCTCAAAGTTGGAAGACGGCACACTTATTTGTGCATTGATGCCTTCTTTGGCAACATAAATTCTTCCAAAAACTTTTAGTTGATTCAGATTTTTGTACAAATGATCTCTAAATTCAGAAGGATTCTGAATTTCGAAATACTGATAGAAACTAATAGTAGTGCGTGTTTCAGTTTCTTCCATGAGGCGTTTTTTCAACTCCTCATTATTGATTCGATTGTGTAATACAGCCATAAATTTTTTATTTCAGACATCAGCTTTTTACAACCAATGTTCCATGATCAAATATGGACCCGCTTGCATGGCGGGCAAAATTTCGCAGCGAAAATAGCATAATCATTCAAAATCTTAATCAAATTTTAAGGTGAAGATTAAAATAACGATAAAACAAAAGCAGTTTTTATGTTATGATAAAAATGTATCTATCTTCGCAACCATTAATCCGTTTTTCGTTGCCCAATCTTACAGTATACCAAACTTCAGGTATCAGGAAGCTGATTGCCATGAAACAAGATTTTATACCGTTTAACTTTAATGCAAACGGTGTAAAAGAAAAAGCTGTCATCAGTTTGTTCATCGATACTTTTTGCGAACACCAGCTGGCCGACAACGACTATCTCAATATCAAATTGCATAAAAATTTAAATAATTCCGACACTTCTATTTTTTATGAATTATCGCTGGAGAATATTTTAAAACACATCACGCATATTATCTGGACCGATAAAGTAATTCCCGATTATTTTGTTTCTAAAGTAAAAGATAATACCATTTATCATTTGCTGAATCGTTTAGGGAAAACTGAATTCGAAGCAAAAGTCAAATCCCTTAATTAGTATTGCCGCCGCTGCCAATCAATAAAGGCAACGAAAATCTTATACCGGTTGTAGTAACACCGTTCTGCTGAAATCCCTGAACAGCATCAATCCTAACGATCTTGAAAATATTTTCGATGGAGAAGAATGCTTCATAATAATGCGAATTTTTATTGATGTACAATGCGTTTCCTCCCAAAACAAAAAACCAGTTTAATTTTCTGAATAAAGGAATTTTATTTGTCAGTAATCCATCGAGGTGATATTCGGCATGTGCTGTACTGTAAAATTTTTCGGTGTTGCTGAACTGATAATAAGGCAACAACTGGAAGCTGTTCAAATACTGACTTGCTATGGCAGTTTGATTGCCGAGATAATGTTGATAATCGGGAGCATACACTTTATTAGCATTAAAGAAACCGCCCATTCCAATTCTGTAACTGATCCTGCCGCCTAATTTTAAATTCAAATTATCATTCATACTAAAATGCCATTGCGAATAATCAACATCACTTCCCAATAAACCATTCACACCTTGCGTAAACGACACGTTGAAAGTTGGGTATTTTGAACCGATATTTATTTTCCTGTCGGGAAACTCTAAATATTTTGAGCCGGGCCTCCATGTTAATCCGACTGTTGCGATGAAAGCCTTGTGTGGATTGATATTGGAAGAAATTAATTCGGTTGGATAATTGGGCAAAAATGCTTTTCCTTTTAAACTGTCGATTGTATTTTCCAAAGGTTTTCTGTCCTGAAACTGAACACTTGCCGATGTTGAAAATCCATTACCAAAAGGTTTTGTAAAACTGATCTTTGTAAATGCAGCTTCATAAATTTTCATATAATTATGTTGCCAGTAATAAGAACTTAATGCATTATTTAATTCGCTGATCGGGTTATTATTATTGAACTGAAAAACTTTTTTTCCCCCACTTACGCTAATCATGCTTTTATCTTTTTTACCAAAAGCATAACTGCTGTTTATATAAAAATTAAAATGCTTGTTCGAAAAACCGTAACGAAAATTTGGATTGATATTTAATTGATCATGACCTTTAAACTCTTTGTTGTAATGCATTCCATAATTAAAAAACCTTCCTTCCACCGGATTATAATAAATCCCTGAAACTGCGATCAGCGGATCGAATGAAAAAGTTTCTTTTGTTTTTTCTCTATCGAATGCTTGTCCCAATAAAAAAAGCCTGTTGAAAGTAATTTTATTTCTGATCCTGTCAAGACTATCCAGGTATTTCGGCTCTTTGCGCAATTGTTCTAAACTATCTTTCTTTTTATAATCTTTTACTTCAGCATCTAACAAAGGCAGCGGACGAATGCTATCCCAATAAGCCAAAGATTTTTTATTCGAACTGTCTGAAAATTTAAGAATGGTGTTGTTGAAAAATTTGTTTTTGAATGAAGGTTCAATATCATACTGATCGTACACCTGCACAAAATTTCCAAAGAAATCGAATCCGAAAAATTTGCCTGTCGGCGAAACTACCTGCTGCTTGATTACCCAAACATTTTTTAGCGGCATGTATAATTGTTCTATTTCGAGTGTGTCGAGAAATTGCATTTGCTGTTCTTTCAATAATTTTAATTGAACACTTTGCAAACGCCATTCGCCCTCGATAATGTTGATATAACCCGAAAACAAAGGCTCGTATTTTCTTCTAGGAATAACTTTAATGCGATTGATCTCGATTCCGTTTTCAAAAAAAGTTCCTTCGAATTTATAGCGATAGAAATTAAGCGCATTATTGGAGATGGGCGAAATGAAACCGCGTGGATTTAATCCGCGGCCAAGTGAAATAATGTTTTCGTAAAATGAAAATACCTGCGGGTTGCTGAAACCAAAGCCATCACTGCGTCCGCTAACTTTTGTTGAAACAACTTCTATCTTTTTCTTTTGATCTTCTACAGAATATTTGGCGACTGTTTCGGACAAGAAGATCATTTTCCTTTTGCTGGTATCGCCATCCTCAAAATCAACTTTATCGCCTAAGAATTTTTTTGGATAATCTCTCAACTGCAACTGACCCTTGATATAAACACGGCATTGAAATTTTTTAATTTCATTTAAATGCTCTTCTCTTTTTTTAATGGCATTTCTAATTATTTCGTAAGCCGGATCTTCGCCACCGCTTGTAACCACAACTTCTTTTAAATTGTATTGCTGTTCCTGCAATTCGAAATTCAATTCGGTTTTTATTTTATTGACCGAAATTTTTTTTTCTTCGGTTTTAAAACCCACGTGCTGACAAACTACAACATAATCGCCTGCATCGGTCTGTAAATTATAAATTCCTTTGCTGTTAGCAGTGGTGCCTTTGCCGGTGCCTTTAATCAAGATAGAAGCAAAGGGCAACACATTGCCTTTATTATCTTTCACTAAGCCGGTAATGGTATTTGCAAAACACAAATAAGGAAAAAATAAAATGGTAGCTGCAAGTAATTTATTCATAGTTGGTAATACGAAAATAGATGACAAAAAGTTACAATTTTCGTGCCGTGAGATTTGTAAGATTCTTTTAACACGAATAAAATTTATTTATTGTGTGATTTTTGCCACGAATGCACGAATGAATGATTTTTATTTCTTTATTTTCTTGGGAAGATAAAAAGTTGAGCAATGTACAGAACGTTGAATAGTGCGACGCCAGTAAAGTTTCATTGAAACACAAAAGCTCGTCAACAAAAAAATATTTGCACAAACTTTAAACTTCTTAAACCATTTAAACTTTTAAAACATTAGCCCGCTGTTGGAATATTTGCAAATGCGTCGGGTTCTTCTCCCATCGCGGCACGTTTCATTTTTTCAGCAGTTTCGTGGCCAACATATTTTTCTATCCAACCTTCAATCAGATAAATCAACGGTGTTAAGATAATGGCCATCACAAATTTGTAGGTATAGTTTACAAAACAAATGGCCAATACCAATTGCCAGCTCCAGCCGTTACCGATTTTAAATGCAATGAATAAAACAATAAAACTATCGACCAGTTGCGAAACCAATGTTGAACCCGTTGCACGCAACCAAACCCATTTTTCGCCGGTAACTCTTTTGATACGATGAAACACAGTAACATCAACGATCTGGCTGACAAGGAAGGCAGTTAAACTTCCGAGAATGATCCACATGCCCTGACCAAAAATTCCGGTGAATGCATCCTGCATATTGGGAACACCGCTGTCTTTTTTAGAGCCGATCCAGAAATCGGCCGGCGGAACTCTCATTGCCATATAAAACATTATAAAAGCATAACCGATCAAAACAACGGCCGTATAGCTGATTCGCTTAACAGCTTTTGGTCCGTAAAATTCGTTTACGATATCGGTGAGTACAAATTCCAAAGGCCACAATAAGACACCTGCAGTTAAATTAAATGACAAACCCGATTGGCCAAATAAAGTAATGCTGGAAGGTGAACCGCCCAATAATTTTTCGAACGAAAATATTTTTCCGCCGATACATTCTGCAATCAATGCATTGGCTACAAAGAATGCGGCGAATCCGATGAAAAGCTTGGTGGGCTTATCTTTTAGAATGTTGTGTATCATAATCAATCAAATAAAGAATACAATGATTTGTACAATAAAGAAAACTAAATTAATAACAGCTAACCATGCAGGCACAAATGTTTTCGTCTTTCGAAATAACGCGATGACGATAAAAAGGTTCAAAAATAAATTAATTAAAAAAGCCGAATAACCCAATGTGATGATATAGCTGCTGATGGTTTGATTGTGAATGAAATCTTTTGTGTAACGGATTATCATCGCCATTACAAAACAAACATTGCACAATAAAGCAACTCTGCCTGCAAATAAAAGCCAACGCATAAAAATTATTTTGTTCAAAATAGCATTAATTTGCCAATCGCTTAAAATAGAAATATGAAAAATTTTCAGTGGAAAACACTTCTGCCCCATTTAATTGCCATTATTGTATTTGCATTGATCGCTGTAATTTATTGTAAGCCTGCATTTGACGGGAAAGTTTTACAACAAAGTGATGTGATTCATTGGAAAGGAATGGCACAGGATCTGGTAAAGTACAAGGAGAAGCATGGTAATTATCCGTTATGGAATAATAATTTGTTTGGCGGCATGCCTGCCTACCAGGTTATTTTGGAAACAAGCAATCCAATTTCTGTTGGATATTTTCATCCACTGTTTTTATTATTTCTACCAAAAC
>JAGWPQ010000170.1 GCA_028877045.1 Bacteroidota bacterium
TTGGGTTGATTTAAAAAATTAAAAACAGTACTGCCACCTAATGTTTGTGCATTGAGTTGTAAGCAAAATAAAAACAGAAAAGATGATATGATTATTTTTTTGATCATTGAAAGCATGAAGATAAAGCAAAGCAGTTTATCATAGCTGTGAGCTGCGAGTTATGAGCTTCGATCAAAAAATGCCGTTCATAATTATTCTTCGCTACAAGAGTGCAATACTTCGTCAAGCTCAGTATAGGCTGCGCCACAGCCCCATTAAAATACAAAAGCTGACTACATAAATAATCAGCTTTTAAACTTCTTAAACCTTTTGAACTTTTTTAACTTATTTACGACTATAATTAGGCGCTTCCTTGGTTACATCAACATCGTGTGCATGGCTTTCTTTCATTCCTGCATTGGTGATCTTTACAAAAGTAGATTGCTGCAGCAGTTTGATATTTTTTGCACCGCAGTAACCCATGCCCGAACGCAAACCGCCAACAAACTGATAAACGATCTCACTTAAATTTCCTTTGTATGCCACACGGCCTTCAATGCCTTCGGGAACAAACTTTTTAATATCATCTTCCACATCCTGAAAATATCTGTCGCTGCTGCCTGTTTGCATCGCACCCAAACTTCCCATGCCGCGGTATTGCTTGAATTTTCTTCCTTCATAAATAATTGTTTCGCCGGGGCTTTCTTCTGTTCCTGCAAACACACTTCCCATCATCACCACATTAGCGCCTGCTGCCAATGCTTTAACCATATCGCCTGTGTAACGGATACCGCCGTCGGCAATAACAGGAATACCTTTTGTTTTTAATGCATTACTTGCTTCCATGATGGCTGTTAATTGCGGCACGCCTGCACCGGCAACAATGCGTGTGGTACAAATAGAACCCGGACCAATACCCACTTTCACACAATCGGCACCCGCATCGGCCAATGCTTTGGCACCTGCAGCTGTACCCACATTACCGGCAATGACCTGTAAATTTTTGAAGTTGCCTTTTAAATTTTTTAATGCCGCGATCACACCTTTACTGTGGCCATGTGCACTGTCCAAAGTGACCACATCAACACCAACAGCTTGCAAAGCATAAGCACGATCGAGCATATCTTTGGTAATGCCTAATGCTGCACCCACCAACAATCTGCCGAGATCATCTTTTACTGCGTTGGGATAATTTCTTATTTGTAAAATATCGCGGTAAGTGATTAATCCAATTAATTTTCCTGCTTTATTTACTACCGGCAATTTTTCGATCTTATAATTGCGAAGAATGGTTTCTGCTTTTTTTAGATTGGTTCCCTGCGGTGCGGTGATAAGATTTTCTTTCGTCATCACCTCGCTTACTTTTCTTCTTTTATCTGTTTCAAAACGTAGGTCACGATTTGTTAGAATACCTACTAATTTTTGCGCACCATCAATAATGGGAATACCGCCGATCTTGTTTTCTTTCATTAATTTAAGTGCATCACCGATGGTTGCATCAATTAATAAAGTAATGGGATCGATGATCATGCCGCTTTCGCTGCGTTTTACTTTACGTACCTGCTCGGCCTGTTTTTCGATACTCATATTTTTATGCAGAATACCTATGCCGCCTTCACGGGCCAGTGCTATTGCAAGACTGGCTTCGGTTACGGTATCCATTGCTGCCGAAAGCATGGGAACATTTAATACTATGTTTTTGGTAAGATGAGAACGTATATCCACTTCTCTCGGTAATACTTCGCTGAAAGCGGGCATTAATAATACATCATCAAAAGTGAGACCTTCGCCGAATAAACGAGATTTTGCAGACTTGTCTTTTGGGGAAATAATTCGTGTTGCCATGTGCAAAGATAAAGAAAAAAAGTTTCAAGTTACAA
>JAGWPQ010000171.1 GCA_028877045.1 Bacteroidota bacterium
CCAAAAAATTAAACTGGGTTACCGTTAAAACAGGTGCAATAAGACCTGACGTAAAGAAATTAGATATTGATGCATTGCCATCCACACCTTATGATGCTTCTGGTTTCAAGCCCTTACCAAATCCTCCCAAAGAGGTACATTTTGATTTTAATCGATTGCCGGATTCGGCTTTTGATATGGATATGATACCCTCACAATCATTGCGATTTAAAACTTCAGTATTAGCTCCTCCGGTTTTTGTAAAGGCATCTCCTCCTTCTCCAAAAAGCGGAACCATTATTTCCATTCTTGAAATAGCAAGAGCTCAGGGGCTTCCGGAAAAAGTGGTATTCTGTTTACTTAAAGATAAAAATGGGCTTATCTGGATTGGCACTGACAAAGGAATTTATAGATACGACGGCGAATACATGTGGACTTATGCCAATTTCGGAGCATCAGGTCTTATTGAAGATGCCAAAGGGAAAATCTGGTATATAAATAATGAGGGCATTGGAATGATTGATCCACTCACGGGTATTATCCGCAGTTCAAATAGAATAAGAACCATATTTCCTCAGCTTCCCAAAATGATCCTTGACGAAAAAGGTAATATCTGGATTTGCAGGATTTCAGATTTCGGAGTGGCTGTTATTAATCCGCAAAATCTTAGCTATCAACATATAGATAATGGTTTTGGTGTTTCAAAAATTCGTGCATGGGGAGTATTTGAAGATGAAAAGAAAAGCATTTGGGTTACTACTACCAAAGGAATAAACATTATTAATAGACAGAAAAAAAGAATCAGTTATTTAAGAATGGCTAATGGTCTTAACAACGATACAACCTATGCAATAACAGGAGACCATAGCGGAAAGCTGTGGATTGCATATCGGCATGGAGGTGTAAGCGAAGTGGATCCTCAAAAAGGCATCATAAAAAATTATGGAATATTACAAGGCTTCGATAATGGGCTTGGACAACGTATATTGATTGATAATAATAACAATATTTGGATAGCGGCAGATAATGGTCTTTCAATATTAAATCCAGACAAAGGTTTGGCTAAACATTTTTCCGATACCGATGGCATTCCTGAAAATTATATTCTTGATCTGCTGCCTGATGAAAAACAAAGAGTATGGGTGGCAACATACACATCGGGGTTAAGCATAATTGATCAGGATGCAAGAATGGTGTATCCGGTTGGCAAAAAAAACATTTCAACCCTCTTTGAGGATGCAAAGGGCAATATTTGGGTCGGCACAACTTCGGAAGGAATTGATATATTGAACAGTGAAAGAAAAGCAGATAGAAAATTAAATAAGCAGACGGGCTTCAGTGATAATTTTATTCAATCGTTTTTTGAAGAGAACGGAAAGATTTGGGTTACCAGTGATGGCGGACTGGATATTATTGACCAGAAGCATAAAACTATTGAGCATACAGGAAAAAAAGAAGGCTTAATGAGCGATACAGTTTATGCTGTATTAAAAGATGCAAGAGGCAATATATGGCTCACCGGGCCTTCTCAAGGCATTCAAATTATTGATTCTGCAAAAACAAGTATCCGGCGGGCCTGGAAAATGAATGGCTTAAGCGACAATAATATTTTGAGTATAAAACAAGATAAGCAGGGGAAGGTATGGATTGCCACTTATGTTGGCGGCGTGGATATAATTGATCCTGAAACAATGACCATTCAGTATCTGAATAACGCTCCGGGATTAAAGGATACTTGTTATCGCGATCTAATGCCCGACAAATACGGAAGGATGTGGATAGGAACTGATAAAGGCATATATGTGGCAGATACAAAACAGGGTACGCTAACTTCCATCAGCACAAGAGAAGGGTTATCGAATGATTATATTTCTTCGATGAATGAATATAATGAAAATGTGGTTGTAGGTACACACAATAAAGCTAATATTATCATCCCGCCAATAACAACAAATAATGGAGTTGCAAATATGGTGCAGGGAAAATGGAAAGTATCTCGGTTAGCCAAATCAGAAGGGTTGATACTTGGTAACAATGCCTGGGATGTAAATATTGTTACTAAAGAAGGTCAATACTTATGGGGGGATGCTGGCATTACCATCATCAATGATCTAAAAGAAGAACATGACAGTGCATATACCGTTATTGCAGGGCTAAATATTATGAGCCAGACAGAGAATTTTGCAAATGATTTTTCTATCAATGCAAATGATACTTTATGGTATACGGATTCTTTTTATTTGAAAGGCCAGAATCCTGTAAACACCGGATATGTTCAACAAGGCAGGTTTCGCTGGGACAGTGTTTCGGGTCCTTATAATATGCCCGTAAACCTACATGTTCCATATAACCAGAATTATATTCAATTTCAATTCGGACAGAAAAATTTGGGCAGACAGGATGCGGTAATATATTCCTATATTCTGGAAGGTATTGATAAAAAATGGAGTACCTTTTCTACCAAATCCTTTACCGATAATTATCTGAACCTGCCAGCGGGTAAATATACTTTTAGAGTTCGCAGTAAAGCCCTTAGTGGGTTATGGACCAAATCGGCTGATTTTAGTTTTGTCATCACACCGCCCTGGTATAATACATGGTGGGCTTATACTTTATTTACGCTGCTGGCTATAGGGATATTACGTGCTTATATTGTTTATCGTTCCGGAAAATTGAAAAGAGAAAATAAAATTCTGGAAGAGAAAGTAGAACACCGAACCAACCAGCTAAAACAATCACTGGAAGATCTTAAAGCAACACAATCGCAATTAATCCAATCCGAAAAAATGGCTTCACTTGGTGAACTCACCGCCGGTATTGCGCATGAGATACAGAACCCGTTAAACTTCATCAATAACTTTTCGGAGGTGAATAAAGAATTATTAGCAGAGATGAATGAAGAAATTCAGAAAGGAAATTATGATGAAGTAAAATCAATTGCAAAAGATGTTTCGGATAATGAAGAAAAAATAAATCATCATGGCAAAAGAGCCGATGCCATTGTAAAAGGAATGTTGCAACACAGCAGAACCAGCAGCGGTCAAAAAGAGTTAACCGATATCAATAGTTTATGTGATGAATATCTTCGATTATCTTATCACGGATTAAGGGCAAAAGATAAAAGCTTCAATGCAAAATTTGAAACTGATTTTGATAAAAGTATTGGTATGGTCAATGTGATTCCACAGGATTTTGGAAGAGTGATCCTGAATTTGATCAACAATGCATTTTATGCTGTTGCAGAACGAAAGAAAAATTCTGCTGACAATTACGAACCTACTGTAACCATATCTACCAAAAAATCGGATAAGAAAATTGAAATCCGGGTGAATGATAATGGGAATGGTATTCCTCAAAAAGTGATCGATAAAATATTTCAGCCATTCTTTACCACCAAACCTGCAGGAGAAGGAACGGGTTTGGGTTTGTCATTAAGTTATGATATTATTAGAGTTCATGGGGGCGAGTTAAATGTTGAAACCCAAGAGAGTAAGGGCACATCATTTTTAATTATTTTACCAGTTTAAAAAGAATAAAAATTATGAAAATTTTAGTTGTAGATGACGAGTTAGATATTCAAACGCTTTTCCAGCAAAGATTCCGTAAGGAAATACGCGATGGCGAAATCAATTTTGTATTCGCTTTTTCCGGCGAGGAAG
>JAGWPQ010000172.1 GCA_028877045.1 Bacteroidota bacterium
ATATTTTTGGATTCGATTGTCACAATACGCTGATGACAGCAGACCTCAGGAAAACACTCCGTGCCAAAGAATTCCCTAAAATGAAAATCCATTTCCTTTCACTCAATAAATTTCCTGAATTACGATCAACGGAAGAAACAATTACCGGGTGGGTGAATATTGAATTGTCGGGGGTAACAAAAAAATTCGATGTGAAATTCAGGTTTTATACCGATGATCAAAAAATCATTCATCTCATTGGCATCAGGTCAATCAACTTTTCCGATTTTAATCTTACACCTCCCAGAAAATTAGGAGGAATAATTCAAACAAAAGATAAATTGGATGTTGAATTCGGTTTGAATTTTAAAACACTCAACTAATATCAGGGATTTATTTTTGCATAGATAATTCCTGTAATCGTTGCCTGAAAAAAGCCATATAATAACCAACTCACTACCATTGCTACTGTCACATCCATCGCACTGTAAGTAATCCACATGATGGGAATCAATCCTACTATTGCATATACGAATCCGAATTTAATTCCTCTCCATAAAAAATTCCCTTTGAACAAAGATTTTATTCTTTCCCAAAACCATAACAATGCAAAGCATAAAACAAAAGCGTGAGAGAAAAATAATATGTCTTTTACACCATCCGAATTGATAAGCGGATTATTTGCATAAGCATCAACAAAAAGTTTCGGAAAAAATCTTACAGCAAGATATAAGCCGCCATAACTTCCAATTGACAATATAAAACCGGCAAGTAATCCTGATAAAATTATCTTTTTCATGTTGTGTTTTTAGGGTGATGCACTGATCATTAAAACAATCGCATTTTAAATTTACAAATAATTTCATTGAAGCAGATTAATAAAAGAATTTTATATCTGGGTTTTAAAAACTATTTCCTTTCGATTTTTGTACAAGAGGTTTTTTAAGGAATGGTTTATCTGTTGGTTTAAAATTGATTATCGTGGCTAAGTTAAAAAAGAACGACGTTAATAAAGTTCGATCAAAGAACTTAGAGGGGAACGCAAATTTTTATATTGTACCATGTCAACTTTAATACTTCCAATAATAATGGGGCTTTCAATTCGAATCGGCACATGATTCGCATCATCGCTTACCCAAACAGTCATCTTCTCACCACCTGCAAATATGGTTCCTTTTACCAATAAAGGACTGAACTTAATACTATTAAATTTACCATATCTGGTTTTTACAACTTCTTTACCCAAATAACGGAGATAGAGCGGATGTACTTCATCTTCTAAAAACATATCAAAAGGTATTTTATCATTGATTTGATATTTACTGAAATTAATATTCCTTGCATAATAAATAGCACTCAAAACATCTTGTATGCAACCGGGTACTTTAAAAACACCTTTATTGGTCGTAGCTGAATTATCACGTTGATTAAATATCACACTTTCGTTCATTTTATGCCCTGCTTCTTCAACATTGCGTGTAAATTTTAAAGGTTGGATATTTGAAGTATCAAAATAAGATTCATATCTATCTCTAACCTTGAATATCCAGTCGTAACTTGGATTTGAGCTTCCTACTGCCACAACATGATAAGTGGTTTTATTGTTCAGATTTTCTAATCGTGTTGTAAAATTTGCTGACCCAGCATTTATATACAAGCCAATAACGGAATAAAAAACTGTGTATGAAATACTTTCTCCATTCTGAAAAGAATAATTACGAATACTACAAAAATCGTCTCCTGCAGACAGATGTGAAGATGAATAAAATAATATGACAAATGCGATAATTTTTTTCACAAAACCTTATTTTGTCAAAAATCAGATGGCAATCAAATAAAAATTGTTTTTGATGCTGTAAATATAATAATGATTATAGCAGGTCTGTTCAAAATAGAAATAAATCCGATATTTTTTGAAACAATTACAATACAGCCCGGTTTATAAAATCATTTACCAATTGGATGAATATCGGTCTTGCATTCACAGGAAATGCAAGAAACGAAACCTGGGCAAAATTCAAATTGCTGCGTCAACAAACCGGCGTTAAAAATATTCCGGTATCAGTTAGTTTATTTTCGTTGGCAAGTTTTGATGGAAGTGACGGGTCAAGTCCTGATGATCTGGCATGGAACAGATTTTCTTTTATGCATCAGCTTTTAATCGCCAGAAAATTCAATGAAAAATTTTCTTTGCAATTAACACCATCTTATATTCATTATAATGTGGTTCCGTACGGCATTAATAATGTCAATAACATTTTTTCACTGGCGATCGGTGGCAGATATAAATTAACCAATAAAACTGCTATCAGTTTTGAATACTCCCGTCAGCTAAATGGATATAAAGATTTGTTGGATGAAACCTCATCAGCAGTGAATTATGTGCCCGATCTGTTTTCGCTCGGATACGATTGGGATACTGGTGGCCATATTTTCCAGTTCTTTTTTACAAGTTCATCAGCTGCAACTAATATAGCGCAATTAAGTACCAATACAAATGATGTAAGATTAGGAAATTTTTCCTTAGGATTTAATTTAAACAGAAGCTATGGGATTAAAAAGATCGTAAAAGCACATTAATTGAATTAGTTGTTTTTTGTTTTGGATAGAACGCTTCAGAATTTCTGGAGCGTTTTTATTTATCAAATATTTTTTTACATGATCAATAACCAAAAGCATACTACACTGTGTTGTAACAACAACTTTTTTCTTTCTGTTTTTTATTTTTTATGATAAAAATCATAGGAAATATATCGATGTTAAAACGGTAAATGATTTTTGTTCATTTATTTATATCAAAGCTGATTTATATCATTTAATTTTCTGATTAAAGTCATTTAGACGATAATGTTGCAACAGTAGTTTTGCCATCTTGAACAATGTTCTAACTACAACTATAACTAAAACAAAAAACTCGATTATGAAACTTTTTCAAAACACAAAATTCTGGATCCTTTCAACTTTAATCTGCTTGATCGGATATGCAGTAAGCTGTACAAAAAATGATCAGGTAATTATCCCTGATTCAGGAAGCAA
>JAGWPQ010000173.1 GCA_028877045.1 Bacteroidota bacterium
AACAAAATCGAGAGGATTACATAAATATATTTTGGATCATGCGAAAGGCGGCCCAAATCATCCCAATGCAAAAATTAATTTTAAATTGGGCGATATCGTTACCACCCAAATCCAAACTGCAAACGGCGAAACCATTGTGCTGACACATGATACATCTTCTCCCCGACCTTATAATTTAGGATTTCGGGTGCAGGGCACCGATGGTATCTGGCAAGATCATCATGCAGGAGAATTTAATGCAGGATTAATTTATTTTGAAGGAAAAAGTAAACCGCATACCTGGGAAAATACAGAAGCTTACATGAAACAATTCGATCATCCGTTATGGAAGAGATATGAAAAGAATGCCGAAGGTGCAGGCCACGGCGGCATGGATTGGTTTGTTGATAATGCTTTTATCGAAAGTATAAAACGTAATGCCGAATTTCCGCTTGATGTGTACGACCTGGCAACAATGTATTCCATCACACCATTGTCGGAGAAATCAATTGCCGAAGGTGGTTCGTTGCAAAACATTCCTGATTTTACAAACGGAAAATGGCGAACAAGAAAGCCGGTTTTTTGTTTAGGACAAAATGATTATTAAAATAAACCTATGCTTACAAAAACATTACAACAATTATTTAAACGCGATCTCGAAAAATTAAAAGTTGAAATTGAATCATACCGTGATGAAAAAAAATTATGGCATGTTGAAAAATCAATTCCCAATTCTGCGGGCAATTTGTGTTTGCACCTGATCGGGAATCTAAATCATTTTATCGGTGCAGAATTTGGCAAAACGGGTTATGTGAGAGACAGGCCGCTTGAATTTTCGGATAAAAATGTACCTAGAGAAATATTGATTCAAAAAATAAATGAAACAATTAATGTGGTTGATATGTCGATTGGCAAATTAACCGAAAGCCAATTGCAGCAGGATTATCCTGTGATTGTTTTTGCAGACAAGATGAGTAACGAATTTTTTCTGGTACATCTGGCAGCGCATTTAAGTTATCATCTGGGGCAAATCAATTATCACCGCAGGTTACTCGATACCAATTAATATGAAGTATTTATTTTTTTGTAGCCGGCTGCAGAATAAAAATGAAACTGTTGTTGCGTCGCACACTTGTACGTTCGGAGCTGCGAGCAGCGAGCCATGAGTTTCGAGCAAATGCTCACAGCTCGAAGCTCATAGCTCAAGGCTATTCTTCAGTACAAGAGTGCGACGCAACCGAAGCTCCATCTGTGTTTCGAAAGACCGGCTCATAAAAAAATAAAAGAATTACTTTCGTTAAATGAAGCAGGAAATTTTTTTCAAAGACCTTGGGTTTCGTTCGTACAAAGAAGTGTGGGACTTGCAGGAAGTTTTATTGAAACAAAATGTGGAGAAGAAATCGAAAGACGATGGACGACAAACCACTATCAATCATTTATTATTTGTAGAACATCCGCCGGTTTATACTTTGGGAAAAAGTGGTCACAAAGAAAATGTTTTGATGACTGATGAAGAACTGCAACAAAACGAAATAGAATTTTTTCACATCAACCGTGGCGGCGATATTACTTTTCACGGGCCGCAACAATTGGTTGGTTATCCTATTCTGGATCTTGATAAATTTAAAACCGATCTTGGCTGGTATTTAAGAAGTCTGGAAGAAGTAATTATTTTAACGATGGCCGATTTTGGATTGAAGGGCGAAAGAAGCAAAGGTGAGACAGGCGTTTGGATGGACACAGAAATCAAGGGAAGAGAAAGAAAAATTTGTGCCATGGGAATTAAATGC
>JAGWPQ010000174.1 GCA_028877045.1 Bacteroidota bacterium
TATTCCTCACCTACATTATGTTTCATTTTATGGATCTGGCTGCGCGTGCCGAGCACAAATACTTTCATGCCTTCGGTAATTACAGTATCATCAGGCGGATTAATTAAGAATTTCCCGTTCCGGTGTTTGATGCCAATGCAGTTTACACCGGTTTTTTTCCAGTCCATGATCGCTTTTAAAGAATCATCTCTAATTTCGGGTGGTAATTTTTCATAGCCAACACTTTCAATATTTATACTTTCGCCTTCATCACCAGATAAATAATCTATAAACTCAACCACATCAGGTTTAGAAACCAATGTGGCCATGTGTGTGCCGCCGATCTTATCTGGCATAATTACGTTATCAGCCCCTGCTTTTTTTAATTTATCAACTGCACTTATCTGTGTTGCACGGCTGATAATGTGAATGGAAGGATTTAATGTTCGTGCCGATAAAACTATGAACACGTTATCGGCATCAGTGGGCAATGCACATATCAAAGCCTTTGCATTTTCGATCCTTGCTTTCTTTAAGATCTCGTCATTGGTTGCATCGCCTTTTAAATACAAAAGGTTGGGATGGTCGGCAAGAAAATCATCAATGTTTTTTTCGCGGTAATCTATCGCAACAAAATTTTCTTTATGCGCATTTAATGTTTGCGCCGCCTGCTGGCCATTGCGGCCAAATCCGCAAATAATAACATGATCGTGGAGATGACTGAGTGATAACATAAGTTTTCGGTTTTTAAAATATAATTGCATTTCACCACTGGCAATATATCTCGTCAATCTTGCCAACGCATACGTAAAAGTGGCAAAAGAAGTGATGATGAAACAAATATTAAAAATCCTTCCTGCATGCGATAATGGTCTTACTTCACCATAACCGATGGTGGTGATGGTGATCACCGTCATGTACAAAGCATCAAAAAAATTAAATCCTTCGATCAGCATAAATCCAATCACTCCGATCATCGTGATGGATAATATCACAGCAAACCAAACTATCAATGGAGGCAATCGTTTCACAAAAAATAATTTTATTCAATTATTAATGATAGCATAAATTTAAGACAGATATTTTTACGGAATATGATTATTGACAGCTATCAATTACTTTCGCAAAAAATAATTGCATGGGTATTGCAGATAAATTAGCACAAATGAAAGCAGAAAAAGCAGCTGAAAATTTAAAAGCAGGTCAGGGTTTTTTGGCCGCCAATAAAAACAAAGCCGGTGTAACCGAATTACCAAGCGGTTTACAGTACGAAGTAATAACACAAGGTGCCGGCGAAAAACCAAAACCATTTAATAATGTTACCTGCCATTATCACGGCACATTGATTAACGGAACCATTTTCGACAGCAGCGTGCAAAGAGGCAAGCCTGCTACATTTCCATTGAACATGGTAATTAAAGGCTGGACTGAAGGTTTACAATTAATGCCAACAGGAAGTAAATGGCGTTTCTTTATTCCGCCGCATTTGGGTTATGGCGACAGACAAGTAAGTGCCGAGATCGGGCCTAATTCAACTTTGATTTTTGAAGTGGAATTAATTTCGTTTAATTAATAAAATCGTGAGTCGTAAATCGTGAATCGCAAGTTAGAAGCTAATAACCTGCGATTCACGACTCACGATTTTCGTTATTAAAATAATTCTGAAAGTTCCAGCCAACGCAATTCTTTTTGTTCTAATGTAGAACTTATTTCACCAATTCTTTTACTCAATAAATTTAATTGCTCGAAAGATTCATCAGGATTACTGAGTTGTTCTTCAATTTTATTTTTCTCTGCTTCCAATGCAGCAATTTCTTTTTCCAGATCTTCGAATTCTTTTTTCTCTTTAAAACTTGGTTTCTTCTTGGCATTTGTTCCCTGAGCCTTGCCACTTGAATCTTGCACCTTGTTACTTGTAACTTCTTCTATTGATTTTCCCTTGCTTTTAAAATCTTCCAATGCCTGCCACTTGTTATCTTTCTTCTCATTGTCTTTCAACCAAAGCCTGTACTGCGTATAGTTGCCGGGGAAATCTCTTACTTCACCATCACCTTCAAAAACAAATAAATGATCTACCAACCTATCCATAAAATATCTGTCGTGACTAACGATCAACACACATCCCTGATAATCGCTTAAGAAATTTTCCAACACCGCTAATGTTGGCAGATCCAGATCATTCGTAGGTTCATCTAAAATTAAAAAGTTGGGATTGGTAAACAACACAATTAATAATTGCAATCTTTTTTTCTCACCGCCACTTAATGAATTTAAGTAAGTGTATTGTTTATCCGGAGTAAATAAAAATAATTCCAGGAACTGCGCTGCACTTAAACTTCCGCCGTTTGCCAATGGAAAATTTTCAGCAAATGTTTTTACATACTCGATCACACGCATGTTGTGTTTAAATACCAAACCTTGTTGCGAAAAATTGCCGAACACAACTGTATCGCCGATATTTATTTTACCGCTGTCGTTTTTTTCCAAGCCCTGCAGCATGTTTAAGAATGTAGATTTACCAACACCATTCTTGCCAATCACACCAATCCTTTCGCCTTTGCTGAAAGTATAATCGAAACCTTTTAGAATCTGCAGGTCGCCATAACTTTTATATACTTTTTTCATCTCCACAACTTTACCACCCAGTCTGCTCATCTTTACCTGCAGCTGCACTTGCGCATCTTCTATTTTTTGTTTGGCTTTTGCTTCTACTTCATAAAAATTATCTTGACGGCTTTTACTTTTTGTGGTACGTGCTTTTGGTTGTTTGCGCATCCACTCCAGCTCTTTGCGGTACTCATTCTTGGCTTTATCAATGCTTGCCATTTCACTTTCGATACGAGCCGCTTTCTTCTCTACATAATTTTCATAATCGCCGCGATACACATGCAGGTTCTCTCTTTCCAGTTCCCAAATCTCTTCACTCACTGCATCTAAAAAATAACGATCATGCGTTACCAATAACAACGTAACATTTTCCTGATTCAAATAATTTTCTAACCATTCGATCATCTCAACATCCAAATGATTGGTTGGTTCATCCATCATCAACAAAGTATGTTTATGATCGAAGCCAATATCAATTAATGTTTTGGCTAGTGCCACACGTTTACGCTGGCCACCACTCAGATCACTTACTGCCTGTTGCAGATGATGCACATTTAATTTAGTAAGTATCTGTTTCACTTTCACTTCAAAATCCCAGGCATTCAGATCATCCATCCTACCAAATAATTCTACCAATTTTTCGCCATCTTCGTTATCGGCAGCCAATTCATATTCGCGGATGATATTTAATACAGGATGGTTGGTATGAAAAATATTTTCCAATACCGTTTTATTTTCATCAAACTTCGGATCCTGCTCAAATAAGGCCACCGTAACATCTTTATGAATAAACAATTTACCCGAATCGGCATACTCATCGCCGTTCAAAATGCGCAGCAGCGTTGATTTTCCCACGCCGTTGCGTGCGATCAACGCAATTTTATCGCCTTCATTTATATGAAATGAAATATTCCTGAATAACGGATTAATACCATAACTCTTGGTCAAATTTTCTACAGAAACATAATGCATGCGGCAAATATAAGGATGCAAATTTTGGCGGGTAATTTTTATGTAACTGGCTGTAGTTTTTCATGGCATCGCCTGTTGTGTCGCACACTTGTACGGTCGAAATTGTTTTGAATAAAAAATTTAGTTGGAGAGACAGTGTTGTATCAAAACCATTACAAGATTTAAAACCAATTTAGCATTTTTTTCGTTTGCATATGATTGCTTCACATGAGCATCACCTGTTTCTTTTCTTTCTCGCATTAAAACAGAAATAACTGTTTTAAACATTTCTTTTGTAAACATATCAGATGGAATCAACTTATTTCTTTGCCCTTCAGAAATTAATTCAGCAAAATCTCCCTCACCAGTTTTTCCCTTAACGATAATTTGCAAAAAAGCTTCAACAGCTGCAACTGAATGTGTCACACAAGTGCTAAAACCACTTGGAGTATTTTCTCGATATTTAATAAATGCATCACTTAAAAGATTATTTACTCTTTCCCATTTAGAATCA
>JAGWPQ010000175.1 GCA_028877045.1 Bacteroidota bacterium
GATGAAAAGAACAGGTTATTTATTGTTGAATCGTTCAGTCCGATCCGTTATCCCAAAAAATACATAAGTAAAAATGGTCAACTATTAGAACATTCGCCTTATTGTGAAAGAGATATCCGCACCCCAAAAAATTTAATGACAAATGATGAAGCAGGTGATTTTTTGATCAAAACAAAAAAGAAATCTGTTTTATACGGATTACATTATGCACATCATCCCTTTGATGTAATAGGTTGGGATGGTTGTTGCTATCCGTATGCATTCAGCATTCACGATTTTGAACCCATTACCGGAAGGCTGCATCAGCCACCGCCTGTGCATCAAACATTTGAAGCGAACAATTTCGTGGTGTGCAGTTTTGTACCGCGTTTGTATGATTATCATCCTGATTCAATTCCGGCACCATACAACCATAGTAATATTGACAGCGACGAATTATTGTATTACGTTGACGGAGATTTTATGAGCCGGAAAAATGTGACGAGAGGAATGATCACCTTACATCCTGCAGGTATTCCGCATGGTCCGCATCCTGGTGCAGTTGAAAAAAGTATTGGCGCCAAGGAAACAAAAGAATTAGCTGTAATGGTTGATACATTTCATCCATTGATGCTGACAGAAGATGCATTGAAAATAGAAAATGGAAATTACACGATGAGCTGGGCAGAGTAATTTGACAAATATAAAATATATAAATTTTTATTTAATAAATAAGATGCTATAAAAACATTAAACCGCTTGCTCTATGAATATGATAAATGAGATCAACTATCCCGAACAACAATACGGGAATTATACCGACACTGAAAATACTATTTGGGCACTTTTGTACAAACGCCAGATGGATAGTATCAGTGCTGTTGCTTCTCCACATTTTAGTAATGGCCTTAGTCTGTTGGGTTTTACATCAGCCTCAATTCCGGATTTTAAACAAGTGAATAAACATTTACACCAGGCTACGGGATGGACCATCTATGCTGTGCCCGGTTTGATACCGAATGATATATTCTTTCACCGCATGGCCTCGAAATCTTTTGGCGCTACCTGTTGGTTGCGAAAGATGGAACAATTGGATTATCTGGAAGAGCCGGATATGTTTCATGATGTATTTGGTCATGTGCCCTTGCTGGCAGACCCTGTTATCAGTAAGTTTCTGGAAGCACTTGCAGGCGTGGCGATTAATTATTTAGACAATGAAATGGTGATCGAATATATAGCAAGACTTTACTGGTACACAATCGAATTTGGATTAATCAAAGAAGGCGGACAACTGAAGATATATGGCGCCGGAATTCTTTCCTCGATAGGTGAAACGAAATTTTGTTTATCAACAGATGCTAACCCGATACCCTTTGATGTGAATCAAATTTTGCAGACGCCTTATATTAAAGATAGTTTTCAGCAACAATATTTTGTGTTGGACAGCATTCATCAATTAGAGGGAGCGGTTGAGGAATTGAAAAAATATATTGATCAATCAATTCATTGATTAAACCCTGATTTAAAATTTGTACTCAGTTAAAGTATATTAATTGTGTTGCCTGTATTGCCAAAAGCTATAACAACATGTACATGGTTGGGCATAATTACATATATCCTGTTATATAATTGCTGTACTAAGTCCCTGCTTCGAAATATATCTGCTAACCCTAAACGACGTGCCTTTGCGGAAAAGAAAGAGTTGAATCAAAAATTGTTTCCTATCAATAATTCTCAACCTCAAATTTCACAGGCAAAATAATATTGTATTGATACAATCCTTTCATTCACTTGTTTTCATTTATCTTCAAAGAAGAATTAATGGTCATGAATAAGGCATTTCTTTTACTTATTGTATTCTTTTCTTTATCATTCAAACAGCTTGAAAAAGAACAATCATTTATTCGGATCAATCAATTAGGATATACGACCAAAGGAATAAAAGTAGCAGTTTGGTGCAGCAGAGAAAATATTTCTATATCTAAATTTGAATTAATCGACTCATCTTCTAACAAAACTATTTATACAAATGCTGCAGGTGATCCGTTTGGTGCTTATGGTCCTTTCAAACAAACTTATCGTTTGAATTTTTCTGCATTCACTACACCAGGAAAATATTTTATTAAAGCAGGTAATGCAGTTTCTCCGGTTTTTAAAATAGATGATGATGTGTATAAAGGAACTGCTGATTTTTGTTTGCAATACATGCGCCAGCAAAGAAGCGGCTTTAATCCATTTCTGAAAGACAGTTGCCATACACATGACGGTTATGTTTTGTATGGTTCATCTGCCGGAATCAAGGACAGCGCTCATTTTGATGTAACCGGTGGATGGCATGATGCCAGTGATTATTTGCAATACAGTTCAACCTCTGCCAATGCAACATATCATTTGCTGATGGCTTTCAGAGATTTCCCAAAAGTCTTCCCCGATAAAAAACAAAGCAATGGTTTGGATGGGGAAAATGGTATACCCGATATTTTAGATGAAGCAAAATGGGGGTTGGATTGGTTATTAAAAATGCATCCTCAACAAAATATTTTATTTAATCAGTTGGGAGATGACAGGGATCATATGGGAATGAGAATTCCGAAAGAAGATAATTATTACGGTAAAGGATTCGAACGTCCTGTTTATTTTATTACAGGTGAACCGCAGCAACGCGGTAAGTTTATGAATAACACAACGGGTACAAGTTCTACTGCAGCAAAATTTACAAGTGCTTTTGCATTGGGTCATACTTTATTCAATAAAACAAATCCTGCTTATGCAAAATTGCTGAAAGAAAAAGCGTTTTCTTCTTATGCATTTGCGAATAAAAAGAAAGGTGTTACACAAACTGTTTCGGTTGTTTCGCCTTATATCTATGAAGAAGAAGATTGGGAAGATGATATGGGTTTAGCTGCAACTCAATTATATGAATTGACGAAAGAAAATAAATATCGTGATTCAGCCCGATCATTTTTAGATAGTGCTTATCATCAAACATGGTTGGGTAAAGACACAGCAAAACATTACCAGTACTATCCATTCATTAATCTTGGTGTGAAAGAATTAGCAAACACATGGAATCATTCTATGAACGCGACAGATTTAATGACCAATTATGGTCTTCAAATTTTGACTGTTTGGAAGAAAGCAAAACACAATGCATTTTATCGTGGCATTCCTTTTATTTGGTGCAGTAATAATTTAACCGTTGCGTTTGCAATGGAATGTTATTGGTATCGTAAACAAGATAATGATAACCAATTTGTAGAATTAGAACAATCAAATTTTGATTGGCTATTAGGCTGTAACCCTTGGGGCACCAGCATGGTATATGGTTTGCCTTCATGGGGTGATACACCAACTGATCCTCATTCTGCATTCACTCATTTAAAGAATTATCCAATCAATGGCGGATTGATCGATGGTCCGGTTTATACATCTATCTATAAAAATTTAATCGGAATAAAACTAACACATGAAGATGCATACAAAGATATTCAAAGTGATTTGGCTGTATATCATGATGATTATGGTGATTACAGTACCAACGAACCAACCATGGATGGAACAGCCAGTTTAATATATTTATTGGCTGCAAAAGAAGCGGAAAGTAAAAGTGCAATATCACAACCCAAACCATTTTGGAAGAATCGGAATATTACTTTGAGTCATGGCGCAATTGTAAGAGGCGACAGTACAAAAAAAGAAATTGCATTAGTTTTTACGGCTGATGAATTTGGAGAAGGAATTCCTTCCATCATTGAAACACTTCAAAAACAAAATGTAAATGCTTCATTCTTTTTTACCGGAAGATTTTATAATAATGCGATGAATGAATCAAACATAAAAAATTTGTACAAGAACTTTCATTATTTAGGTCCACATTCGAACGATCATTTGTTGTATTGCGCTTGGAATAAGCGTGACAGCACATTGATAAGCAGAGGAACATTTATGCATGATTATAATTTGAATGAACAAGCCATGGAAAAATTAAAAGTTTATGAACCATGGCAAAGATTTTTTATTCCTCCATATGAATGGTGGAATGATGAAGTGGCAAGATGGTGCAACGAGATCGGCATATCATTATTTAACTTAACACCCGGCTCTGCGACCAATGCAGATTATACTTATCCTGAAATGGGCACTTCTTATAAAACCAGCGAAGAATTATTAAATCGTGTCAAGCAATTATCAAAACAAACAAATGGATTGAATGGTTATATTTTCCTTATTCATGCAGGAACAGACCCAAGAAGAAAAGATAAATTATATAACAGGTTGAATGAAATGATCGATTACTTAAAAAATGAAGGTTATCAACTGAAAAGTATTGATCAATTATTGCATTGAGTAAATCATTGTTGTTTCATCCCGCAATCCCTTTCTTCGTGATTTCATCTTACATTCTTATTATCTTCCTGCTATTTCCTACGAGCGCTTACGAACAACTACCGAAGAAACCTGCTGCAAGGCAGGAATGAGTTAATAGTAAAATGTGAAACAAGTATTACAACCTCTTATCCTAAGAATAAATTTTTCATATTTTCTGTTGGCAACCAACATTCTTCTTTTTTGCCAAACCATTTATAACGTTTATTGGCAATAACAGAATACATATAATTTCGGATAAATGCAGGAACAAGAATAAAAACGTACATCATTTTCCAAGCGCCTGATAATTGTTTGGCAACTTTTAATGCTGCAGTTGATCGCGTAAATAATTTTCCATCCTCTATTAAAATAAATGAGTTCATATTATTTTCATTCAATTCAAACTGATACAAAACATTTTTCCCAAACTTGCTTTGCAGAGAGGCAAAACGAAATTGTTTTTTCTTATCTCTTTTAATGATGAACTGAACACTGCCGCAACATAAATTGCAAACACCATCAAATAAAATAACAGGGCTTTTTATTTCATTCCATTCAATCATCCGATAAAATTAATTTAAAATAAAAAGAGACTGATCAATAAACCAGTCTCTCTAAACTATTGTACACATTGGGTTTTATCCCATGTTATGAAACACTTTATTAACATCTTCATCCTGTTCCAATCGTTCAATTAATTTACTTACATCTTCGGCCTGTTCGTCGGTTACCGGAACTGTTGTTGTCGGTATCCATTCCAACTCTGCACTGATGGGTGTTAGATTTTTATCTTCCAATGCTTTTTGTAGTTTACCAAAATCAACAAATGCACAACGCAATACAATAATATTGTTGCCATTATCATCGGTACTTTCGCCTAATTCATCCAAACCAAAATCAATTAATTCCAATTCCAATTCTTCAATATCCAAACCTTCGGGTTTTAATTTAAATACACCCATCTTCTTAAACTGAAAACTTACGCTGCCGCTGTTACCCATGGCACCGCCGCCTTTATTAAAATGGCTTTTTACATTGGCAACCGTACGCACATGATTATCAGTTGCAGCTTCCACCAGCAATGCAACGCCATGAGGCGCATAACCTTCGTACATTATTTCTTCGTAATTGGTGGTGTCTTTACCCATGGCTCTTTTAATAGCCGCTTCTACCCTGTCCTTGGGCATACCTACACTCTTCGCGTTTTGAAAACATCTGCGCAATGCAGGATTGGTGGCCACATCGGGTCCGCTTGCTTTTACGGCAATCACAATTTCTTTTCCGATACGGGTAAATTGTTTGGCCATTCTGTCCCAGCGGGCAAACATGGTTGCTTTTCTTACTTCAAAAATTCTTCCCATTAATTGTTGTTATTTATAATTTTAAATTTTGTTGATGGGTGATAGTTCATAGGTCATAGTTCGAACCTATTACCTATGAACCAGTACCTATAACCTATGATCATTTCTTTGAATGGCGGCAAATTTAGTTGATTGCATCCTACAAACAAAAAACCTCCGCGTGTAGCGAAGGTTTTACAATTTTATTCAAAATCGGATGCATGTGGTACTATTTCCGAAGGTGACCGAAGTTTACTATTTTTTCTTCCATAAATAAAATATACTATCAATCCCACAGCCATCCAGCTAAAAGCAACTTTTAGTGTGGTTTGATCCAAACCCACGATCATGGCAGTACAAACTATTATACCTAAAATAGGAACAAGTGGTACTAATGGTGTTTTAAACGCCCTTGGTGTTTTTGGATCCGATATTCGCAGCATCCAAACACCACCGCTAACCAATATAAATGCAAACAAGGTTCCAAAAGAAGTTAAATCACCGGCAACACTTGCGGGAACAAAAGCAGCAAACAATCCAACAAAAACAAATAAAACCATATTTGCTTTATAGGGAGTCCTGAACTTAGGATGCAAATCAGAAAAGGCTTTTGGCAATAACCCATCAGAACTCATGGTATAAAACACGCGGCTTTGCCCCATGAGCATTACTAATATCACCGAAGAGAATCCTGCTAAAATCGCAATGGTAACAGCTGTTGCCAACCAACTATAACCAACCATATAAGTATTAATGGCATAAGCAACAGAAGCTTCTTTACCAGCGGTGGCAAACTCTTTCCAGTTAGCAACACCGGTAAGTACATAAGAAAATAATATATATAAAATAGTACAAACAACCAAGGATCCCAAAATGCCAATGGGCATATCGCGTTTAGGATTTTTAGCTTCCTGAGCAGCAGTACTTACAGCATCAAAACCAATGAAAGCAAAAAATACGATACCAGCACCTCCCAGCACACCACCCCAACCATGTCTGTTCCAGCCATCATGCCCTGGAGTTCCGGCCGGAATAACATATGGATGATGATTAGCGGGATTAATAAATTGCCAGCCAACAGCAATAAAGATCAATACGATCGATACTTTAATAAAAACAATAACAGAATTTACGATCGCACTTTCTTCTGTTCCTTTAATAAGTAATAAAGTGATCATCAACAAAATACCTAAAGCAGGCAGGTTCATAATACCATGACTAACCTGAACCAAAGATGCAGCAGCAGCCGGTAAACTTTTAAATTGTTCATCAGATAATATGATTGCACCCTCTTTAATAGATTTTGTAAACTGTGGCAACAATGCGGTTAGTTGCTGCACTGCATCGCCACTAACCCTATTCAATGTTTCGAAAGGTGAGTGACACCACTCGTAAGGTATTCGCCAGCCTAATAAATTATTCAGGTATTCGCTCCATGCAATACTTACGGTAGCAGCACCCAAAGCATATTCCATAATTAAAGCCCAACCAATGATCCATGCAACTATTTCACCCATGGTTACATAACTATATGCATAAGCGCTTCCTGCAATAGGGATCATTGATGCAAATTCGGCATAACATAATCCTGCAAAAGCGCAACCAATGGCTGCAATAATAAATGAAACTGTTACGGCAGGGCCAGCTGCCTCTGAAGCTGCAGAAGCTGTTCTAACAAATAAACCTGCACCAATAATAGCGCCAACGCCCAATGCCACCAGACTTGGTGCGCCTAATGTCCGCTTCAATCCTTTTTCTGAATTTTCAGCTTGTGCAAGCATCCCTGTTAAAGATTTTTTTCTGAATAAACTCATAATACAATTAATTGTGGTGTTTTTTAATTTCGATTTGGAAAAATACAGATTTAATCATTCAGTAGCATAAAAGTTTTATGAAACGTTTTGATGAAGAGCTTTACAACATAATTACTATATTGCCTTTCTAATTGATTTTTGAATGAAGGGCAACAGACTCACTTTTTTTATTTTGATTGCCATGGTGCTTGGCATTATTGCAGGATTTATTGTACATGAAACAGCATCGGCCGAAACGATCAACTCTTTTGCAGGCAATGTAAAATTATTGGGAACTATCTTTATCAGGTTGGTTAAAACAATCATTGCTCCGCTTGTTTTCTCAACATTGGTAGTTGGTATTGCAAAACTCGGTGACTTAAAAACGGTTGGTCGTGTTGGCGGCAAAGCCATGCTGTGGTTCATTTCGGCATCATTGACCAGTTTATTATTGGGAATGGTTTTGGTGAATTTTTTTAAACCCGGTTCATATATTGATCTGTCGCAAGCCGATAATGCGGGGTTGAAAGACCTGATGAGTAAAACATCTGAATTCTCATTACAAAAGTTTGTTGAACATGTTGTGCCATCCAGCGCTTTTGATGCCATGGCAACGAATGAGATTTTACAAATTGTTGTGTTCTCTGTTTTCTTTGGCGTAGCAACTGCTTCGATTGGAGAGAAAGCTGCACCGGTTATCCGAACATTCGATGCCATTGCACATATTATTTTAAAAATTGTTGGATATGTAATGAACTTTGCACCCATTGGTGTATTTGGAACATTGGCTGCAGTGGTTGCAGAAAAAGGATTAGGTATCTTTAAATTCTATTTGGTTTATTATGCTTTTTTTGTGATGGGTATTGCCTTATTGTGGGTGATATTAAGTACAGTTGGATTGATCATTTTAAAAGGCAGAATGAAAGAATTGCTTCGGCGCATTGCAAACCCTTTATTCATTGCATTCAGCACCACCAGCAGCGAAGCTGTATTTCCTAAATTAACAGAAGAGTTAGAAAAATTTGGTTGCAAAAATCAAATCGTATCTTTCATATTACCGCTTGGTTATTCATTTAATTTAGATGGTAGTATGATGTACATGACATTTGCAAGTCTGGCCATTGCGCAGGCATATGGTGTTCATCTTTCTATTGGCACACAATTGACCATGTTATTGGTATTGATGTTAACGAGCAAAGGAATTGCAGGCGTACCAAGGGCTTCATTGATCATTGTATTGGCTACCTGCGCTATGTTTAAAATTCCTCCCGAAGGCGTTGCACTCATTTTACCTATAGATCATTTTTGCGATATGCTTCGAACAGGAACCAATGTTTTGGGAAATGCTTTGGCAACAAGTGTGGTAAGTAAATGGGAAGGCTGCTTAGAAAATCCATCAACAAAACAACTCAACGAATTTACATGATAACATTATTAGCAGCATTTGAATGGCATCAATTATTACAACCTCAATTTTATATTGATAACGGAGGTTTGTGGCTGATGTTGTTCATTGTATTTGCTGAAACAGGATTGTTTGTGGGATTCTTTTTACCCGGCGATAGTTTATTATTTGTTGCAGGTATCTTCAGCAATAAATTAGCTGCTTATTTATTTGATACCGGCAGTGATGTTTTTAATTTAATAATGATCATCACACTGGTTAGTGTTGCAGGAATATTGGGAAATACAACCGGTTATATTTTTGGAAATAAAGTGGGTCATGCCATGTACTCGTGGAAAGATAATTTGTTATTTAAAAAACATTATCTGCGCCAGGCACACGATTTTTATGAAAAGCATGGCGGCAGTGCTGTTGTGTTTGCAAGATTTTTGCCGATCGTAAGAACCTTTGCCCCCATTGTTGCCGGTATTGTTGAAATGGATAAAAAGAAATTCTCGTATTATAATATTGTTGGTTGTATTGCGTGGGCAACAACCATGCTGGCAGGCGGGCATTACCTGCATAAATTTTTTATTGAGAAATTTAATTTCGATCTGACCAAACATTTAGAAGTAATTGTTTTAGGAATTGTTTTGGTAACCACCGCTCCCGTTATTTTGAAATTGGTTTTTGGAAAAAGTAAACACCATTCTCAATAATTTTTTTGTTACCGACTTTTGTATTTCAATGAAACTGCGGTTGCGTCGCACTCTTGTACACCTTGTTCTTTACCCATCTGTTATCAAAGCGAAATATAAAACCACTACACAAAGTCACAAAGGTTTTTTTTGTTGCTTTGCGTGTTAGTGCCTTGGTGGTTCAAAAAAATGTTCAATAAAATTCTGAACGTTGAAGTGTGCAACCCAACAACCGATGCCATAAAATACTTCAGCCGGTAACATAATTATCATTTAAAATTGTATTTTAGTTTTTCAACATTGCCATCATGAATAAAAAAACCTACGGTGTTTTATCGCTTCCTGTTATTGTTGCTGCGCTTGGTTATTTTGTTGATATCTACGATCTGCTGATATTTACCATCGTAAAAAAATCGAGCATGACAGGCGTTGGTTCAACCGATGCCAGCATACTTGCCGACAGCACCAAAGTCATTAACTGGCAAATGGTTGGCTTATTGATCGGTGGAATCATCTGGGGAATTCTGGGCGATAAAAAAGGAAGATTAAGTGTTTTATTCGGATCGATCATTTTATACAGCATGGCAAATTTTGCAACAGGATTTATTCATACCGTTGATCAATATGCATGGTGCCGTTTTATTGCAGGTATTGGTTTGGTCGGCGAGCTGGGTGCCGGTATCACTTTGGTAAGTGAGTTGTTGCCAAAAAATAAAAGAGGCATCGGAACATCTATGGTGGCGGGCATCGGATTGAGTGGCGCCGTGGTTGCTTATTTTATTTATCAATTAACACAAGACTGGCGTTTGTGTTATTTCATTGGCGGTGGTTTGGGAATTTTATTATTGTTCCTGCGGATCTCTGTTGTTGAATCGGGCATGTTCAAAGAAATAAAAACAGCAAAAGTAAGACGCGGCAATTTCTTCATGCTCATCAACAATCGCAAACGATTAAAAAAATATGTGCTTGCTATTTTAATCGGATTGCCAACATGGTATGTGATCGGCATTTTAGTAAATCAAAGCGACCGTTTTGGCAAAGCCATGTTTGGAAGTACAACGATAGACTCAGGTCGTTCTATCATGTTTGCTTATGCC
>JAGWPQ010000021.1 GCA_028877045.1 Bacteroidota bacterium
ATTGCTGATAAGTTTAACAGAAAATGGTTAATCATTTTAAGCCTGTTTGTTTGGTCAGGGGTTACTTTCTCAATGGGCTATGCCACCACATTTAATCAATTGTATTGGCTAAGAGCAATCATGGGAATTAGTGAAGCCTTATATATTCCTGCAGGGTTATCATTGATTGCTGATGTCCACTCATCAAAAACAAGATCTTTAGCTATTGGTATCCATATGACAGGCTTTTACGTAGGTCAGGCATTAGGAGGTTTCGGAGCAACTGTTGCAGAGTCATTTTCATGGCATACAACTTTCCATTCCTTTGGAATGATTGGAGTTGTATATTCATTTATTTTAATTCTTTTCTTAAGAGAAAAAGAAATTATTCCATCTCAAGAAGCATTAGAAGAAGTTACTATTCAAAATAAAACACAACCTTTTAAAGGAATAGGAATATTATTTAGAAATATAGCTTTCGGTGTTTTGTTATTTTATTTTGCAGCATCAAGTTTACCGGGTTGGGGCGTTAAAAATTGGCTACCTACTTTGTTTGCTCTAAATCTTCACATAGATATGTCTAAAGCTGGCCCTATGGCCACCATCACTATTGCGGCAGCATCTTTTCTGGGAGTTATTTTTGGGGGACTTTTGTCCGACAAATGGGTGCAAAAAAATATACGGGGTAGGATATATACTAGTGCAATAGGTCTTGGTTTAACAATACCTTCTTTATTATTAATTGGTTTTGGTAATTCTATGTTTCATATCATCAGCGCAGCATTTTGCTTTGGTTTTGGCTATGGTATGTTTGACGCAAACAATATGCCTATCCTTTGCCAAATTGTTTCAATAAAATACAGAGCTACAGCTTATGGATTAATGAATATGACTGGTGTGTTTGCAGGAGCATTAATTACAAATGAACTCGGCAAATCCACTGACGCTGGAAATTTAGGAAGAGATTTTGCATTGATGGCAGTGGTTGTTTTATTAGCACTAATGATTCAATTATTATTTCTGAGACCAAAAACAAATGATTTTGTTGATGCTTGATTTTCGTCATTTTTTATTTATAAATAATCATTTCTTGAAAACTATTACATCATTTATTATTTGTTTTATAATGTTTTTGCAAATTTGTTTTGCAAATCCTGCAAAAAAAGATACAACTGTAGCTGATGAGATTGTAGCTACTTCTTTCACAACATTTAATCCAATTTTAAAAGGACTGGCTACCAATCCGGTACTTAAAATAAAATTAGAACTGCCGGCATCTGTTCAACAGAAATCATTTAAAAAAATAAAAATCAATATTAATTCAAGTGCTGTCGGTGAGATTCAAATGATTGATATTTTTTCTACTTCTACCGATGAATTTTCTTCTGTAAACTTAATTGGATCCGTTATTCCCAATAAATCATCTTTCTATATACCTGTTAAATTTAATCCGAATTCCGGTACAACTTTTATTTGGCTTAGTGTAGCACTAAAAAATGATGCTTCGGTTAATAATAAAATAGAAGTTCATTGTTCTAAATTGATTGACGAATTAAATCATGAAATTGATATCAAAGAATCATCTTCTTCTTACGCAAAACTTACTGGATTTGCTATAAGAAAAATCACGGATGATAGTGTTAATTCATATCGTATTCCGGGATTTGTCACCACAAATAAAGGAACATTAATAGCTGTGTATGATGTTCGCTATAATAGTAGCAGAGATTTGCCAGGCAATATTGATGTGGGTATGTGTCGCAGCACTGATAAAGGAAATACTTG
>JAGWPQ010000176.1 GCA_028877045.1 Bacteroidota bacterium
TGGTGCCGATTCTACTAATTTCATCCTGCATCAAAATAAAAAATATATTTTAGTATTTGCCCGTGCATTTGAAAATGTGAAAGAATGGAAAAAAGATTTTGAAGCAGTTGTTCTTTCGGCAAACAAGAAAAACATCCCTGTTTATTTAATTACTTCCGATGCCGATAAAGCCGGCGAATTATTTAAAAATGTTCCCCTCTTTAAATGCGATGCAACAGTTGTTAAAACGGCTGCGAGGGCAAACCCAACTTATTTTATAATGCATCAAGCCCTGATTTTGGATAAGATCGGTTTTGCAGGTGTTAAATCTGTTTATGCCTATATCGATAACGGAAAATAAAATCTGATTACTGATTTTCGTCATAATTTTTTTCTAACTTTAATGACAACTTACAGTAACGGCAAAAACTATTTTCCAATCATAAATTATCCATCATGAAAACTTTAAAGCAAATCATCAACAAAAAAACACAGCATTTTAATTTTGTTGGTCCCGACACAAAAGTTATTGATGCCATTGCTTTAATGAAGATCGAGAATATGAGCTATGTGATCGTGATGGAAGGACAAAATTATCTTGGCATATTTTCCGAAAAAGATTATGCACAAAAAGTAATTCTTCAAAACCGAAATTCTTCCGAAACTTTGGTAAAAGAAATTATGACCATCGATCTGCCGATCGTTACCGGCGAAGATAGTTTTGATAAGTGCATGGAAATAATGAACACCTTCAAAGTTCGCTACCTGCCTATGTTTGAGGGATATGTTTTTAAAGGTGTGATCACTATCAACGATCTGTTGGAAGCCACCATCGAGGAAAAAAAAAGTCCTGAAAAGAATGAACATTATTTAAAAGATGTGGTAAGCACTTCAAACAGCATTGGGCATTACGAAAATTAATTATTGAATAACAACTTGTGTAATTATATTCTCGCCGAAAGCTTCATTCACCCTCTGAATGATTTGCGGTTTCTGGTATTGCAATTCGTTTTTAAGCGGGCCAACAGCGGTTCGTATAAATAAAGTGTGGTTAATGATTTCTATTTTATCGGTGTATTTGGCAATGGTTTTCCCCATCAGCTTTTCCCAGATTTCTTCTATTTGTACTGCACGAATTCCGTTGCGGAGTTTGCTTTTATTTAAAAAGCCTTTTAATGCATCGCCAATACTATATTCACCCATTTTGTAAAGATAAAGTTTGAGCCCAAGAATATTTTATTTTTTGTTATGGGCTTTTGTATTTCAATTTAACACCTGTTGCGTCGCACACTTGTTCGTTTGGTATTTTATTGATGCACCTAAAAATTTCACTAATTGTAAAGATTAGAAAACTATAATTATTTTACTTATTGATTATTAAACCAAATTTACTGCTATCCGATAAGGTTATTGTGGGATAAATGTCGTCATGTGTATTTGGAATCCTATCAAGGCCAGATGAAAAAAGAGTGTATTTGTTTCCGATTTTCAAATAATTAAATTTTGTATTTTCCATTCTCGGACGCCTAGACAA
>JAGWPQ010000177.1 GCA_028877045.1 Bacteroidota bacterium
AATAAGTGGCAACATCTTCACCGCTTTGCAATCCGCTCATATCTTTATACAAAACTGCTTTACCAATTTCAACAGTGATATCGCCCGGTTTATTTAATTCTTTCAAGGCTTCGGCCAGTTGCGGATTGTTGAGTGTAGCCGAATCATTCGAATCAAATTTTTGTTCATTTCCCATCATCGTCATGCCACCGGCAATTCTTTTTAGTGTTGATGTAAGTGTAACCGTTTTTCCTGCTAACGATTTAACTTCAAAATCAGTTGTGATATCACCTGTTGATGGAATTTCCATCTCGGTACCCATTTGATTAACCGTAGTATTGGATTTAACAGAGGCAAGCGCCTGAAATTTTTTTCCAACAGTTTGTGCCTGAATACTTGTTGCCAATAATATAATTGGGAGAGCAATGATCAGTTTTTTCATCGAATGAATTATTTAAATGATTGATAATTTTTTATAAAAATATATAGAATAATTGTATTTACCAACTTCCGCTGGAGCCGCCGCCGCCGCTACTACCGCCACCAAAACCGCCAAATCCGCCACCACCGCCAAAGCCACCTCCTCCCCAGCCGCCGCTGCTTCTGCCGCCACCGCCCATCATGCTTCCCAGCAACATGCCTGTCAATAATCCGCCACCACCACCGCCTCCGCGTAATGCCATGATGATGATAACAAAAATTACAATGAAAATAAACTTCAATATACTTCCCGCACTATTGTCGCCAGTATTATTTCTTTCGCGTTTTATTTTATAATCGCCAACAGCGGCTTTGCTCAGATCATCCACTGCTTTATTAATACCGCCATAATAATTATTTTGACGAAATGCAGGACGCAGATCATTAGCAATAATATCGCTGGCAACAATATCAGGTATGGCTCCCTCCAACCCATAACCTACTTCGATGCGTACTTTATGATCCGCAACAGCGATCAGGATCAACACACCATTATTTGTTTTTTTATTGCCAATGCCCCATTCGCGAAATGTTTTGGTCGCAACATCTTCAATAGGTTCGTCATTTAAAGTATTTACTGTAAGAACAACAATTTGATTAGAAGTGCTGTCGTCTAGTGCAACTAATCTTTTTTCTAATTGGTCGCGGTCGTAATCATCAAACACGTTGGCATTATCAACAACTAATCTGGATGGATTGGGTTTGGGAATACTTTTTTGTGCAAATAAATGCAGCGAGAAAAGTAATAAAAATATGGTAAGAAATTTTTTCATGTTGATGTCAGGCTGAGTTTATCGAAGCCATACTATTTGAATCACCTTTCGACGAGCTCAAGGTGGCATTAACAATTTTATTATCGTCCAAAAACAATATCATCGGGCAATTCATTAATATCGGTTGCTGCATCGTACGGAAAATGTAGCTGCAATGCTTCACCGATCTGAGCAACAATGGCTGCAATACCCAGTGCATAATTGTTTTTATTGAAATGCTGCAACATTTCTTTCACTGCATTATTCCAAAACCGGTCCCCAACTTTCTGATGAATGCCTTCATCGCCAAACACTGCCAGTTGACGGTCTTTCATTGCAACATACACCAGCACAGCATTTCGCTGTGCGGTGTTTTGCATATTTAATTTTTGAAATAATTCGATGGCACGATCCAGGGGATCAACAAAACTGCATCTGCTTTCGATATACACTCTTACTTCGCCGCTTGTTTTTAGTTCGGCCGACTGAATGGCAGTTACGATCACCTGTTTCTCTTCATCACTGAAAAGATCAATTGCTTTTTTTCTGAAAAAGTTTAGCATCAGTATTTTTTAATGCGATTAGAATTTTACTTCGGGTGCTTTTTCACTTCCAGCTTCGGCTTTAAAGCCTTCTTTTTCCTTGAAGCCAAACATGCCTGAGAAAATGTTCATTGGAAATGAACGCACTTTTACATTGTATGTTTGAATAGCATCGTTAAAATCATTACGTGCAACTTTAATTCGATTTTCAGTACCCTCCAATTGTGCCTGTAAACCGCGGAAAGCATCGTTGGCTCTAAGATTTGGATATTGTTCCGATACCACTAATAATCTGCCTAAAGCCTGAGATAATTGTCCTTGAGATGCCTGAAACTGTTGTAATTTTTCAGGTGTCAGATCTTTTGCATCCACTTTCATTTGTGTGGCACTGGCTCTTGCTTCAATAACAGCAGTTAATGTTGATTTTTCGAAATTAGCTTCACCCTTTACCGTGTTCACTAAATTAGGGATCAGATCAGAACGACGTTGATAATCACTCTGCACTTTGTTCCATGCATTCTTTACATTTTCATCCTGTTGCACCAAACCATTGTAACCATTGCATCCTGACCAACCTAACATTAATATGAAAGCTCCGATGACTATCAGAACTATGTTTCTTGTACTCATGATTTTTGAATTTGTTGAGTTAAATATACATCAAAGGAAATACCTGAATATTAATTTATGACGGAACGGCAGCAAATAAAAAATCCACCTTGTTGCAAACAGAGCTTAAATAAATAAATTCTAATTCAATTTAGAAAAGTCCTTTGCTAACTGATCTATTTTTTGATCACTCAATTTTTCTTTAGCTCCGGCAATCACAATCCTGTAACGGAATGTAGCAGACGAGCCTTTCTTTAAAGTGAAATGTAGATCTTCTTTGCCGTTGCTGAATATTTTTTGACCTAACGGATTTGCCGCAAATAAACCATAGCCCCTGGCATGCCAATAAGTTGGATACCCAATATTTTTGGGATGATCGATGATGACAATGCTTATCATTTCATTATTTTTCTTTCCATATAATAAACACCAGTTGCCCCTTGTAGCCCATGCGCTATCGCCTTCTTTTCCTTCGCTCGTTAAATAATTTCCGTTGATGGTTGAATCTTTCATGGCTTTTACCAATGTTATATTTCCTTTATCATCAACAAATTTTTTTGTTTCGATGGTTGGTATCTGCAATTCTTTTGTAACCCTTAATCCCAGCAAACCATCTTTTGCATCAGTAAAAACAACATCCTTTTCTGCAGTGAGTGTTGTTATTCTGTCGATGATCCTTTCTTCATCATTCGCACTGAACAAATAAGTTGTTTGTTCTTTTAACAGTATGGAATTGTTATGATCGATCCACCTTGCGCTCATTTTTAATTCGGCATTTGTTCCATTTTTTAATGAAATGATCTTATCGGTTTTAATACTGCCATAACTGCCTTTTTTTGATTCAGGAATGGCATAAGAATTATTCCAGAAGTCAAGCCCATTAACATTCTCATAATTAAACCAAATACCTTCGTGATGCGGATGATCGACAGGTTCGCCGATACGTGGAGCCAAGGGGAAACCTCTTGTAATTATTTGCTGACCGGGAGAATAAACGGGATATAAAATGGGTTTATACAAAGTATCATCATACAATAAAGTGGTAAATACTTTAGCGTTGATGGTCACCAAAACTTCGTGTTTTTGTTTATCGTCTTTTAGCTTTACTATTGATTGCTTTTGTGCATAAACAGTATTTATCAATAAACAAAAGAGAAATGATGTTGAGAAGAAAAATAACTTTTTCATATTCTTTCAATTAATTTATTAAGTAAAGTAACTGTTACAAAAACAAAAAGCGGTTATAAAAGTATAACCGCTTTATTAAAAAAGAAATAAAAAAATTATTCATTCACTGCTGCAATGCCCGGCAATACTTTTCCTTCGAAGTATTCCAGCATGGCACCGCCACCGGTTGATACATAACTCACTTTATCGGCAAAGCCAAACTGGTTAACCGCAGCAACACTATCGCCGCCGCCCACTAAACTAAATGCACCGAGGGCAGTTGCTTCGGCCACTGCTGTTGCAATGGCTTTTGTGCCGTGTTGAAATTTGTCCATTTCAAAAACACCCATCGGGCCATTCCATAAAATTGTTTTTGAACGTTTGATGGCATTGGTGAATTGTTCAACAGCATTAGGACCGATATCCAATCCCATCCAACCATCAGGGATACTGTTTGATGGTGCTGATGAAGTATTTGCATCAGCAGCAAATTTATCGGCAATGATACTATCGCTCGGCAAATGAATGCAAACGCCTTTTGCTTCAGCTTTCAATAATAATTCTTTTGCAGTTTCCAGACGATCTATTTCGCATAAAGAATTACCGATGTTGCCACCCTGTGCTTTAAAGAAAGTATAAGCCATACCGCCGCCGATAATAATATCGGTTGCGCGTTCCAATAAATTTTCGATGATGAGTATTTTGTCCGAAACCTTTGCCCCGCCAATGATCGCCATGAAAGGCTTTTCGGATTTATGCAATACTTTTTCGGCAGCAGTTACTTCTCCTTCCATCACAAAACCAAAGAACCTGTTTTCTTTTGCAAAGTATTTTGCAATTACGGCAGTGGATGCGTGTGCGCGGTGTGCGGTACCAAATGCATCATTTACCCAAACGTCGCCAAGCTTTGATAATTTTTCGGCAAATGCTTCATCGCCTTTTTCTTCCTGTTTATAAAAACGAAGATTTTCCAACAATAAAACTTCGCCGGGTTGCAATGATGCAGCCAATTCGGTTGCAGATGTGCCAATGCAGTCATCGGCAAATTTTACAGTAACACCACCCAATAAATCGCTTAAATGTTTTACCAGATGTTTGAGAGAATATTTTTCGGTCGGGCCATCTTTCGGGCGACCCAAATGACTCATTAAAATGGCACTGCCCCCATCGGCCAATATTTTTTTGATGGTTGGAAGTGTTGCACGCATGCGGTTATCGTCGGTTATATTATATGCTGCGTCTAAAGGAACATTAAAGTCAACGCGTATCAGTGCTTTTTGATCTTTAAAATTGTGGTCTGAAAATTTACTCATGATTTAAAATGTTATTTCGATTAATGTTTGATTTGTTTTTGTGAAGATGCTTATTACTTCGGGAAATGATTTTAGAGAATGATTCAAATCAATCCAAAACTCAAGTTGTTCAGGCTTCATCAAGTGTTACAGATAAAATTGTATGATCAATTTTTTTTGATGCATATAAAAGAGCAGCTTCAATATCTTCTTTTTCTAAATAAGGAAAGTCGGTTAAGATCTCTTCCGCTGTCATCCCGCTTGCCAAATAATCAAGGATATCAGCAACTTTAAAACGCATGTCTCTGATAATGGGTTTACCATTAAATATTTCCGGGTTGGAGGAAATGCGATTCAACAATTGTGATGGCCTATTCAGCATACTTCAAATTTAAACAAAAAACCGCAGAGACAGCAAAACACAGAGAAAATAAAACTCAGTGTTTCTGCATCTCTGCGGTTGTAAAATATTGTTGAAATATTTGTTGCAGTACAAGAGTGCCCTTCTTCCACCGGAAGAAGCGAATGCAACAGGCGATACCATAAGCAACGGTGTTGGTAACACAAAAAATTACTTGCTGATCAATCCTGCAAAGTATTTCACGGTGCGAACGAGTTGAGAAACATAGCTCATTTCGTTATCGTACCAGCTAACTACTTTAACCAATTGTTTATCGCCAACAGAAATTACTTTGGTTTGCGTTGCATCGAACAAAGAACCGAAAGAAATACCAATAACATCAGTGCTGACAATTTCATCTTCGGTATAACCGAAGCTTTCGTTGCTTGCTTTCTTCATTACTGCATTAATTTCTTCAACAGAAGTTTTCTTAGCAAGAATAGCTGTTAATTCTGTTACAGAACCGGTAATTACAGGAACGCGTTGTGCACTTCCGTCTAATTTTCCTTTTAATTCTGGCAATACCAAACCGATTGCTTTTGCAGCGCCAGTACTGTTAGGAACGATGTTGGCTGCAGCAGCTCTTGCTCTTCTCAGATCGCCTTTTGCATGCGGAGCATCCAAAGTATTTTGATCGTTGGTATAAGCGTGAATGGTTGTCATGCTACCAGCTTCGATCGTGAAAGCATTATTTAATGCCTGCGCCATTGGAGCCAAACAGTTGGTTGTGCAAGAAGCACCGCTGATAACAGTTTCGGTACCATCTAAAATATTATGGTTTACATTAAATACCACTGTTTTCATTTCGCCTGTTGCCGGAGCAGAGATCACCACTCTTTTAGCACCGGCAGTGATATGTGCTTCGGCCTTTGCCTTATCGGTAAAGAAACCTGTTGATTCGATCACCACATCAACACCATGTTGACCCCATGGAATTTGTGCCGGATCGCGTTGCGCATAAATCTTCACTTCATGTCCGTTAACAATAATAGAATTCTCGGTTGATTTCACATCCTGATCGAAACGGCCTTGTGCGCTATCATATTTCAATAAATGGGCTAATACTTTTGGGCTTGTCAAATCATTAATGGCCACTACTTCAATTCCTTCCATGTTAAATATCTGGCGATATACCAAACGGCCGATACGACCAAAACCGTTAATCGCAACTTTTACTGTACTCATTGATTCAAAAAATTTAGATTAAAAATAAATTTGAGGTGCGAAATTACGTTATTACTTCAAATAAACAGTATCGTGAAAGGAAACATTCTGTTATTTCATAAATACCATTGGAAAATAAAAGATTTCTGATTTATATCATGTTTAGATGCAGGGTTAAGACCCTTCTCATACTATTGTCATACACCGTGTAGGGCTTTAGTAAGCTTTAACAAGGCAGTAACCATACTGCAACCATGCCTGAACCATACAGTATCCATACCGTATCTATGCCGCATCCATATAGCATCCATACCGTATGACAGGTCCTTAAATAACTATAAGACCAGCATTTGTACCGTATCTATGTTTTACTTGTGCCTTGAACCTTGCAGCTTGTTGATTGTTGATTGTTTCTTGTTTCTTGTCTCTTTACATGTAATTTATTCATCATAAAAAGATATTAGAAGAAAAAATTTTGGCAGTGAAGGAACATGAACCTATTTTTGCGACCCGAATAAAACGAACGGCCGGTTCGTCTATCGGCTAGGACAGCCCCCTTTCACGGGGCAAAGACGGGTTCGATTCCCGTACCGGCTACCAAAAAATTTCGCTGAAAGTCCCATTGGCATTATGTTGATGGGATTTTTTTTGTCATATCGTTACGGTTTGGAAACGTTTCAGACTAAATAAGGTCATTTTGGGTACTCGAACAAACATTTACATCTTTATTTTTTGTTGCTTTTGGTGTGATTGGTTTTTCAGGAAAAAAGTCGTGCAATGAACATTTGAATTCAATTGCAAGTTTGACGAGATGGTTTAAATTATATTTTGCTGGGTGTGTTTGACTTTCAATTTGACTAATAAAGCCCCTTGTTGTGTCAATGTCATCTTGGCTCAAGTTTAACTCTAGCCTTTTTGCCTCACCTTACTGATTACAACCCGAACTTTCTACTTTACAGGTGTCCAAAAAATGGGAGTAGCTCACTTTTATTTTAACTGATCCAAAACTGGACAATCTTTTGAAAATATTGTGTTATTCAATTTATTATTTAATTGATCAAAAATAATTACATAATTTCTTCCTTTGTTTAACCAACATCCAGGTAAATACAATGTTTGTTGTGGACCAACATTCCAGAATCTTCCCAAGTGATGACCATTTACAAAAACAATTCCTTTACTGAAATTTTTCATATCCAAAAAAGTATCTCCAACTTTATTCAATTCAAATGATGCAGTATAAAAAACGGGCTCCCCTTTTTCAGGTTTTTTATTTTTGAATGCATTTAAATCGGGCATTTGTTCCAACGGAGCTCTTATCATTTCCCAATTATCGGTTATTTCTTTTTCATCAATGTAAACAGGAGAAACTATCCCTTTTAAGTTATCTGATATAGCAGCTCCATAATTAATACGTCCCATACTTTCAACTAATATTGCCAGTTTAGCATGTGCAGGAATAGAAATATTTATTTCGAATTTTTTATAATAGCGATTCAATTCCCCAACTTTAATTCCATTTATATAAACAGTAGCATAATCCCTTAAACCATTTACGCGTAACATACCTTTAATAGAGTCATTAAATATTCTACTATAAAGTACATAACCATTGCTTTGACTTAATTCTTCAAATGTTTTTGGTTGATGACTTTCAATTGCCTTTACATTGCTAATCCAATCAAAAAAATTAATTGTTTTGTTAATAGAGATGAAAGGGATTGTAATAACATTAGCAGGTTTTGGAATGTCTCGAAGGTTATTCCCAACATGTTTTTTCATTAATTCCCGTAATTCTTTATATTTTTCTGTGGGCCAACCTGCTTCTGAGATAGGCGCATCGTAATCATAGCTTGTAATATCCGGTTGAATAGGGTGTGCATTTGTGTAATTTGCTCCAGCAGTATATCCAAAATTAGTTCCGCCGTGTATCATATAATAACTAAAACTCACATCGTTTTCTAAATATTTTTCTGTTTGATGAATAACTTCTTCCGAAGTTACTTTTATAAAAGGTTCTGCCCAATGGTCTAACCATCCCGGATAAAATTCTGCAATAAAGTAGGGTCCGATATTGTTATTATATTTATTCACAACTTTTTTTAGTTTTTCAATATTATCTTCTCCATTTACCGCAGGTAAAACATTTTTAACGGCACCGCCTTCTAATAAAGTTGTTCCATCAGCAGTATAATATGGCAACTTAAAGCCTTCTTTTTCTAATAAAGTTTTTATAGTTTCATTATATTTTTTATGTTGTTCAACTGAAACTTTTTTATTCTGTTCAACATAAGATCCAAATTCATTTTCCACTTGGGTTAAAATTATAGGACCGCCTTCTGATATATGTAACCCTTTTATTTGTTGATGTAATTTTTGAAAATAAATTCTACAAGAATCCAGAAACGGTTTATTATCAGTCCTGATTTCCATACCCTTTACTGTGGAAAACCACCATGGGAATCCGCCGAAATCCCACTCTGCACATACATAAGGACCCGGACGAAGGATAACATATAAACCTTCTTCTTGTGCTATCTTTATAAATTTTGCCAGATTATGATTACCAGTTTTAAAGTCCCAAACATTAGGTGATGGATGATGATAATTCCAAAATACATAAGTAGCAACTGTGTTTAATCCCATTGCTTTTATCATCTGTAATCTTTGTCTCCAATATTCCTGAGGGATTCTTGCATAGTGCATCTCACCAGCATAAATATGAAATGGCTTTTTGTCTAATAAAAAATTACCGTCTTTAATTTCAAAACTATGCGGTTGCGCAA
>JAGWPQ010000178.1 GCA_028877045.1 Bacteroidota bacterium
TAGGATATGTAGAAATTTTCTCGATGAAAGAACGGTCGGGTGCAAGCGCAGTTAAACTATATCTTCTCTTCATGCCTGCATTTAAACTAACGGGTTGATTATCGCCTTTGAAATAATCAGTCACATCAATTACAACAGCACTGCTGTCTTTACTGAAAGCTGCAATTGGAAATGCCTGTGCAATTGTATTAACGTTGGAATTAGAAACGGCTTTATAAATATCATTTGTAGAATCGGCCGTATTAACTAAAGTAATTACTTTAAGGAAAACAGTATTACCAATTCCTTTTTGAAAACTAAGTGTTTGCTGATTAGCGATCTCTCCGCCATAACCCGCACCGGCAGGCACTTTCGCAAAACGGGTAACAGCTAAAATTTCTCTTCCTAAAATAGAATCATTTATTTCGAAATAATATTTTTCTTCTACTTTATGAACCGTGAATAATCCTTTTTTTGTAACAGCCTTATCGGTTATCACTTCTTTATAAGGTTTTGGATTGGTAGTTGCCGATGGACGTGCACCCATAAGGTTTGGTACAGACTTTCCGTTAGCAGCGGGTATGCTGTCTTTTTGTTGGGCAAAAGCAGTTATGCCGACAAGCAAAGTAATTGCGATTAAAATTTTTTTCATGATGTTATTTCGGGTTTAAGAAAAAGATTCTTAAAGATAAGTATGTGGTAATAATATTTACTTTTTTATGAATTGAATTATTATGAACGGTGAAAAGCAGTTTTTATAAGGTTAATATTGATGAAATTGATGACATGAAAAGGAACTTTGAACCGAGCGTAGCAACAGGCGATACCATAAAACACAAAAGCCCGTAACAAAAAAAACGTCAACTGTTTTGCAACAATTGACGCAGGGGGGGATTTGCTTTTAAATTAAACATCGGAGGTTTTTAAAAACCTCCGATGTTTTTTTACAACTTAATATTCAATCCAAATAGAACATTGGTTCCTGCCATAGGATAATAACTGTTTGATGTGGTTAATGCGCCATTAGAAATGTACGCATAAGTCCAGCCGTTTGGTTCATATTTTTTATTGAAAATATTATTTACCTGTGCAATGATATTCCATTCTTTAAAGATCTTATTTTTTATGGTGTAATTAAGTTTTATATCCTGCGTGTAAAACGAATTGAGGATGCGGCTTTCGTTTTGGGCATTGTCCATATATTGTTTGCTCACGTATTTACTCAGCAAATCAATTTCAAAATTTTTCGCGGGTAAAACAGTAATGGTTGCGCCGCCAATAACCGATGGTGAAAAAGAAATATCGGTGTTGTTATGAACAACAGTATTTTGTAAACCATTATCCCAATTATCGATATACTCTGTAAAATCTTTTATTTTATTCCTGCTGAAACTTAGGTTGGCATTGATATTCAGCCATTCTGTAAAAATATAGCCGCCCTGTAATTCAATTCCCAAACGATAACTGTTCGGCACATTGGTACGTGTGTATGAACCAACATCATTAATTTGTCCGGTCAATACCAATTGATCTTTGTACATCATATAATACACTGTTGCACCAGCATGATAATTATTATTTTTCTTTTCAATTCCTAATTCAAAATCGTGCAATGTTTCAGCTTTCGGCTGGCTGATTAAACTTGCCTGAAAATCGTCGCGGTTAGGTTCTTTTTGTCCTAGCGCATAACTTAAAAATATTTGTGTTCCGTTTTTATAATAAGTGATACCTGCTTTGGGTGTAACGAAATTAAAATTGCGTGCAATATTCAAAGTTGGACTCCCTTCAAAGCCTGTCATGCGATGATATACATTACGGTACTGTACATCAACATAGGTTTGAAATTGATTATTTAATTTATGCTGCCATTTCACATAAATATTATTATCTGTTTTTAATGCAGGATAAAAATAATATGGAGCGTTAGTAATAGACGGATCAGTTTGTGCCCATACAACATTTCCGAAATGCTGACCTTCATATCTTGTCCATCCGCCGCCGATACTTAATTCATCATTTTTGTTTTTATATTGCAACGAAAATATTTGTCCGAAGAAATAATTACGTAACCAACGTTGACGGATCAGATCTGTAGTATCGTTTCCAACCGGTGGCAAATTATAATCGGTGTATGCCTGACCGGCCACATATTCCTGGTAAAAGCCTTTTCCGAAAGTGAGAAATACAGCCGTATTAAAACTCCATTTTGTATTGAATGAATGATTGAAAAATAATTGATAATGATTTTGCCAGTAATTATCTGTTTCATCGCTGTATGCTGCCCCGGGCTTTTGTGTTCCAGCAGGATTATATGTTCTGTGAGTTGCCAAAGAATCTTGCGGAACACCATACCATGCCTGATATGTTTTTTCTTTTCCTGAAAAGATATTAAAACGCAATGACGATTTTTTATTGATATATGCAGCAGAAAAAGCAAATGATTGTAGATTACTTGAAGCTCTGTCGATATAACCATCGCTTGTTATCTTACTTACTCTTGCATCAACGGTAAAATGCCCACCCAGCAGGCCGCTTCCGGCTTTGATAGTATTCTTCCAGGTGTTGAATGAACCATAAGTATTATTTATTTCTGCGTAAGGTTTTTCATTGAATTCATTGGTCGATAAATTAATGGTGGCACCAAATGCACCTGTTCCGTTTGATGAAGTACCAACGCCTCTTTGAATTTGAATGGAATTGACTGATGAAGAAAAATCGGGCAGATCAACAAAATAAGTTCCCTGGCTTTCTGCATCGTTGTATGGAATACCATTTAAAGTAACATTGATGCGGGTTGCATCACTTCCGCGAATGTGCATGTAAGTATAACCAACGCCGGTACCTGCGTCGGAACTAACATACATCGATGGGGTTTGATTTAAAATAAATGGAAGATCCTGTCCTAAATTATTTTTTGCAATATCATCTTTGCCCAAATTGGTTTTGGCAAAAGGTGCGGCAGCATTGGCACGCAAAGCTTTTACTTCCAATGGTTGCAAAAATAATTGCATGCTTTTTAATTGAATGTTTAATGCTGATACATCTTTTGTAAGATCGATCTTTTGAATTTGATCGTCGTAGCCAATCACACTTACTTTTAATTGATAAGTTCCTTTTGTCAGTCTTTTAAAAGAAAAAATACCATTTTCATCTGCAACAATAATTTGATTGTTGATCGAAACAGTGGCATTGGCCAAGGGTGTTTTTGTTTGTGCATCTGTTACTTTTCCGGTAACAGAAAATTTTTGTGATTGTGCAATTGAGATCATGCTGATGAATGCAAATGACATCGTTCCCAAAAAATTTTTCATTTTGTTTAATTTTTTACGTTGAATAATTTTGGGAACAGGGAAACGCTAACGGAGATTGTACAGGAAGTTGTACGCCTTCCCTTCGCAGGAATTACCCTGTTCAGGTTCTACGGGTTTGTTCTCAGCCTCCCGCCATTGGCGGGAAGCACCCCGAGGAAAATTTCAGCGCAAAAATAAAGAAGAAAATTTTAATTGTGCTGTAACTTTATTTCAACAGCAACGTTTAAGCATAAAATATATCGCCATGAAAAAAATATTCATTTCTCTTTTTTTAATTGTCTTTTCAGCAAATTTATTTGCTCAAAACACAAAGAATGTTGTGTACGATGCTAACGCAGAAGTAAGGAAAGTAGATTATTTTAAGGCTGTTGAAGTATCAAGTGCCATTACATTATACTTATCGCAGGGCAATGAAACTGCTGTTGCAATAAGCGTAGAAAATGGTGATAAAAGCAAGGTAAAGACCGAAGTTAAAAATGGTGTGTTGAAGATTTATATGGATAATGATTTTTGGAGCAAATGGAGTTGGAAGGACAATAAAGTGAAAGCGTATGTTACCGTAAAAGAAATCGAAAAATTAGTTGCATCCGGAGCAAGTCAGGTACGCATTGCCGATAAATTAACAGCTTCAACTTTAAAAGTTGTGGCTAGCGGAGCAAGTAATATCAAAGGCGATATTAAAGCCGATGATCTAAAATTTGAATTATCGGGTGCAAGCAGTGTACATACTTCATTAAGTTCAAACACACTGCATATCGGAATCAGTGGCGCTTCAACAGCTAATGTTACCGGCTCAACCAATAATTTAGAAGTTGATGCAAGCGGTGCAAGTAATTTAAAAGCATACGACCTTATTGCTAATACATGTATTGCAGAAGCATCGGGTGCATCAACCATCAGGGTAAATGTAACAAAGGAGTTTAGTAAAATACATGCAAGCGGTGCAAGTTCGATTCATTACAAAGGAGATGCCTCTATTAAAAATTTTGAATCATCTGGAGCATCATCAATAAAAAAAGATTCGGGTAAATAAAATTAGTTTTGGCTCGAAGGGTTCCGAAGCCTACATTTGCACCCCAAATCGCGAGGTAGAGCAGCGGTAGCTCGTCGGGCTCATAACCCGAAGGTCGGTGGTTCGATCCCATCCCTCGCAACTTAATCAAAGGTCTCTGTTGAGACCTTTTTAGTTTGCAGAAAGGGTAGATGACACAGAAAGCACAGATATTTGCTGATGATTAAAGTAACTGTAAAAATCAGCTTAAATCAGCGCTATCTGTGTTTCTATCTTCAAAAAAATGAAATCAGGATTTGTAAACATATTCGGTAAACCCAATGCCGGGAAAAGCACATTGCTCAATGCTATTTTGGGCGAGAAGCTGGCTATTGTTTCGCATAAAGTGCAAACAACGCGACATCGTATCAAAGGATTTTTAACGAAGCCGGGCGAATATCAAATCATTTTTTCCGATACACCGGGCATCATCGAAACAAAATATAAGTTGCACGAAAAGATGATGAGCGCTGTAAAAAATGCAATGGAAGATTCGGATGTTGCATTATTGATCGTTGATCTGAATGATGATCTGGAAGAATGCGATGCTATTTTTCAATCACTCAAATTAAAAGTTCCGGCCATTGTTTTACTCAATAAAATCGATAAAGCGGCAAATGGGAAAATAGAATTGGCAGAAGCTTTCTTTGCCGGTAAACCTTATTGCAAAAAGATAATAAAGATATCTGCTCTGCAACAATACCACATTCAAAAGATCATTCACGCTATTTTAGAATTATTGCCCGAAGGGGAACCGTTTTATAATGAGGATGATATCAGCGATTTGCCAACCAAATTTTTTGTGGGCGAACTGATCCGTGAAAAAGTGTATGAATTATTTGAAGACGAAATTCCTTATCAGGTGGCCACAATGGTAAATGAATATAAAGAAAAAGAGACACTGGTAAAAATTCAGGCCGATATTATTGTAAACCGCGAAACCCAAAAGGCAATCATCATTGGTGAAAAAGGAAAAATGATAAAACAATTGGGAACGATGGCACGAAAAGATATTGAAGCATTCATCGGCCAAAAAGTATTTTTAGAATTATTTGTGAAAGTGCGGCCAAAATGGAGAGATAACGAGCTGCAATTAAAAGAATATGGTTATTAGTTGTTATATTACAGCATTACAATTAAAATTATAAAACTGTAAAACCATGAAAAAGTACTTATCAGTAATTCTATTATTAGTTTTTGCTTCTGCACATTCGCAAAGCATTAATGAAAATTTTTCTATCAGCAACACCCAAATGACAACTATCCAGATAGATCCAACCGTTGTGTATGATTCGGATGGAAACAGAAAAGGAATGAGTTATTCTGAAATAAGCGGTTCTCCTTTTTTATTTGACGATTGGGAAACAGCAATTGTTTACGACAATAACTTAAAGAAAATAGCTGTTGTAAAGGTTAAATACAATGATTATTCCGGGCAAATTCATTTCTTAAATACTAACAGGCAGGAACTTGTAGCCGATAAAAAGCAAATAAAAAGAGTTGAAGTATTAAAAGATACGATAAAGGGTGAAGTAAAATTAGTTTTGGAAAAAGGGTTTTCTGATAATAAAAATACATTATCTCCCAATCAATTTGTTGAGGTTTTGAATAATGGAAGTAATGAACTTTTAAAACAAACAGTCAATAAAATTATTCAGGTAGATTCTCTCTTCGGAACAATGAAAGTGAATCGGTTTTCAACTTCTGTTTCTTATTATTTAAAAACACCTACCAATTGCGAACACCTGAAAGGATTAGATCATACCGAAATAGTATCATCTTTGCCAGCAAAAGATGTTATTGCAGAATTTGAAAAAAACAATAAGCACAAACTGAAAAAAGAAAAAGATATAATTGATTTTCTCAATTATTACAATTCGAAAACTTTGATTTTATAATATTTTATGAGTTATACCGTAGCAATAGTAGGCCGACCGAATGTGGGGAAGAGCACACTTTTCAATCGCTTGTTGGAACAACGCAAGGCGATCGTGGATGATATCAGCGGCGTTACACGAGACAGGCAATATGGCGTTGCTGATTGGGCCGGCAAAACGTTTAATGTGATCGATACCGGCGGTTTTGTACCTGATACCGAAGATATTTTCGAAAAGGAAATCCGCAAGCAAGTACGTATTGCCATTGATGAGGCCGATGTTATTATTTTTATGGTGGATGTTGCTGTTGGTATAACCGATCTGGATGATGCTATGGCCGATCTTTTACGCCGAAGCAAAAAGCCGGTTTTCTTGGCTGTAAACAAAGTCGATAATGGCGAAAGAGAATTGGAAGCTGCAGAATTTTACAGTTTGGGTTTTGAAACAATTTATACACTTAGCAGTTTAAGCGGAACCGGTTCAGGAGAATTATTGGATGCAGTTGTTGCATCA
>JAGWPQ010000003.1 GCA_028877045.1 Bacteroidota bacterium
ATTCCATTCATTGCCATCACCGGCAGCAACGGCAAAACAACAACCAAGGAATTGCTGCATGCCGTTTTATCATCGCATTATAAAACTTACACAACGCAAGGCAATCTGAACAATCATATCGGTGTGCCCATAACCATATTGAATGTCAGAGAAGATGCGGCATTTGCCGTGATTGAAATGGGTGCCAACCATCCAAAAGAAATTGCAGGTTATTGTACGTACACATTGCCAACGCATGGCATCATCACCAATTGCGGCAAAGCACATCTGGAAGGTTTTGGAAATGAAGAAGGTGTTCGGAAAGCAAAGGGTGAACTGTTTGATTTTTTGCGTGTGAGCAAAGGCACTGCTTTTATTTTCAACGATTACGATTATTTACAAACCATGAGTACCGGCATTGAAAATATTTTCAGTTACGGAACAACCCATGCCGATGTTACTGGTACGGTTAAAGCCATCGATCCTTTTCTGGAAGTATCCATCAGCAAAGGATTACATACAAATGCCATTCAAACAAAATTGGTTGGCGAATACAATTTGCCGAATATTTTATGTGCTGTTGCTGTTGGTAAATATTTTAATGTACCCGAAGAAAAAATAAAAGCTGCGATTGAAAATTATGTTCCATCCAACAGTCGTTCGCAGATGATGGAAATAGGCAGCAATAAAATTATCCTGGATGCGTACAATGCCAACCCATCGAGCATGAGACCGGCGATAGAAAATTTTGCAAAGCTGCATGCAGAAAATAAAATCTTGTTATTAGGTGCGATGATGGAATTAGGTAATGAAAGTATCAGAGAACATGAATCGCTAATTGAACTGATAAAAAAATATTCGTGGAAACAGGTGGTGCTGGTAGGTGGTGATTTTAAAAAGCTGCAGCATCCTTTTTTATATTTTGACAGATCGGAAGAAGCAGGTGCATGGTTGACACAACAACATTTTGAAAATGCTTATTTTCTCATTAAAGGATCGAGAAGCATGATGATGGAAAAAATAATTCAATAAAGAAGAGGTGAGATTTGAGTTATGAGATGTGAGATAAGATGCTGGTTGTTGTTGGTCGGCGATTATAACTGTTCAGAAGATAATCAAAACCCTACCACATGTCGCTCCTATGGAGCTCATATATTCGTTATTGAATGTTTGCTATAAACATATTGCTCCTAACGGAGCAAATAATGCCGTAGGCATGAAATATTAATAGTAAAAAACAACTGTAATTTCTCAAAGCCCCGGCGGGGCGGCATATTAAAGAAGTTCCGAACAGTTTCTGTCGGCGACCAACAATTGCACTTCTTATAAGTTATCGGCTTCGGGCTAAACATTTAGCCGATAGATGTTTCAGCAGTACAAGAGAACCCTTCTTCCACCGGAAGAAGCGAAGGCAACAACAGATGCCACAAGTGGTTCAGCCGGTAACAAAAAAATAAATTACAAATTAATTTCTGTAATTAACTTGCAGCCAATATGAGTACAGATCATCATTCGAAACCCAATTATTTATTTAGTGTTTTAACCAATAAGTGCCCGAGATGCCGACGCGGTTATATTTTTAAAACTAAAAATGCATACGATTTAAATCATAATACAGCAATGGTGGAGCATTGCCCGGTTTGCCATCAGCCCACCGAAATTGAAGTTGGCTTTTATTATGGTACCGGTTATGTGAGTTATGCATTATCGATCGCATTTTTGGTCACTACATTTGTTGCCTGGTGGGTATTGATCGGCATGTCGTTTTCGATCGATGACAACCGGATGTTTTACTGGATGGGCAGCAGTGTAGGTTTATTAATAATTGTTCAGCCGCTTATCATGCGCTTGTCCAGGACGCTTTGGTTAAGCTGGTTTGTAAAATACGATCCCCACTGGAAAGAACACAAGCCGGATGATCCCGAAAGAATTGTACCCGAACAAATGGATAACTGGTAAATTAACCTGAACCCGGGATAACAATTAATTATTTTAGCGAAGGATAGCACACAGATGACACTGAAATTAAGGACGATAACGGATTTAAATTACTGCTTTGCAGCAATTGTCCGTGCAGATCTTTTTTTGAACAGGTGTTAAACAAATTTCTGTGAAAAATCTGTTTGATCTGTATCATCAGTGTGCTATTTTTTTGATTAATTGGAACTTATTTTTACACCTTCCATTTTACGTTGTTTTACCTGATCGGCTTTGCGGACAAACCTTGATTTGATCATTATACTTGCTTCGGTACCCTGATCAATATGATACGGTTTCCCTTCATATTTGATCATGCCATCGCCATTTTTGAACCATTCGAATGCCAATATTTTATAAGGGTCGGTGGACGCTGCAAATTTTGTACGGCCAAAGGTGAGTGCCTTATTTTCGCCGCTTTCGAAAGCAACCTGAATCTTATCGGGATAAACAGCCGAACAAATTCCCTGTGTGTTTTTTTTGAGTGTGATGATATCTATATACCTGCCGTTCTCCACTTTTACATTCCCTTTTGTGACCTGCGCTTCTTCTTTTGTGATCTCACGTTTCAATTCAATATTTCTGTCGACATAGAATTGTAATTTATTCAGATTAACGCCGGCGTTTTCGATCCGCGACCTTACCTGCGGTGTAAGATATGTTTTAGAACTGCTGCACGATACGCTTACAAAAGCAATTGAAATAATTAAAATGCTTACATGAATTAATTTCATTGTCGTTGATTTTATATGTTATAGAAATAGGTGTTAAACAATAACGCAAGATGTACATAAGCAGACTAATAAAAATATAAAGGTTTAATAAGTTAGTGTTAAAACAAAAACGGTTCACAAATAATTGCGAACCGTTTACTATTTATTTTCCCCCCGGAAATAAATGATTTTAAAAGGATCAAATCTTTTTATGATGCTTTAAAACTTTTGCTTCGAGATAAAAGATGATCTCCTCAGCAATATTTTTTGACTGGTCACCTACTCTCTCCAATTTCCTGATGATCGATAACGCATACAATGCCTGGTTGATATCATCGGGGTGCTGCTTGATATACGACTCAATATTTTCGTTGGCATTTTGATTGATATCGTCTAAGAATTCATCTTTCTTAAATACTTTTCTTGCCAATGATGTGTCCTCGGTTTCGAAAGCCGTTAAAGTATCATCAAACATATTGATGGCCTCACCAAACATTTCCATCACCTTACTTTCTTCAATTAATTCGGGGCCAAAAATTGTATCGGTATCGATAATATATTTTGCAACACCTTCGGCTATATCGCCTATTCGTTCAAGATTTGAATTGATCTTTAATACCGCCAACAGAAACCTGAGGTCGATGGCAACGGGTTGATAGATGGCAAAGATATTTTCGCAATCCAGATCAATTTTTAATTCATAACTGTTTACTCTTTTTTCTTTGTTGGTTACTTCGCGTGCAAGGTCTTTATCAAAATTTACCAACGCATCGAGGGTCTTTGATAATTGAGTACGTACCAGCAACCACATGTGCTTTACTTCTTCTTTTAACTCAACAATTTCTGTTTCAAAATGTGTCATATAAAATAATATTAGATGAAAGTATTTTAAAATTAACTAAATCTTCCGGTGATATAATTTTGGGTTCTTTCATCTGTAGGATTTGTGAACATTTTTTTTGTTTCATCAAACTCCACCAGTTCGCCCAAATAAAAGAAAGCCGTTTTATCGCTTACACGTGCCGCCTGCTGCATGTTGTGCGTAACGATGATCATGGTAAGTGTTTTCTTTAATTCCTGCAATAATTCTTCGATGCCCGAAGTAGAGATCGGGTCTAATGCCGAAGTAGGTTCATCTAATAATAATACTTCAGGTTCCATCGCAATGGCACGTGCAATACATAAACGCTGTTGCTGACCACCCGATAAGAATGTTCCTTTTTTATGCAGCGAATCTTTTACTTCGTTCCACAAAGAAGCGCTGGTCAAAGATTTTTCTACAATATCATCGCGTTCGG
>JAGWPQ010000022.1 GCA_028877045.1 Bacteroidota bacterium
TAACAAAACTTCTGGTTTTATTTGCCGACATTGAATCGCTTAACATATTCAACAGCGAATTATCCTGCGCATTTATTTTGATTGCGCTTATTAAAATGAAAAGCAGAATGCTTGTTTTTTTGAGCATCTTTATTTTATTTAGGATTACAATCAATTTTAACGATCACGTTTATTTCTTTTGCGATCTTATTACGAACAAGAGCAGGAATACTGATATTAAAATCTTCAGGCTTCACTTTAAATTGAGCCTGACCCAAAATCTTTCCGCCCTTTACTTCCAGTGTTGCAGTAGTTTCAATGGCTTTGGTATAGTTGTGTAAGGCTAGTTCTCCTTTCACGAGCACATTATAGATGCCATCTTTATTTATATTGAATTCCCCTGAGAAATTTCCAATGAAATTTGCTTTGGGATATTTATCACTCTCCACATAGTTTTCATTAAAATGTTCCTGCATTAATTCCTTAGGAAAGAGAAACCCTTTTAATAAAAGTGAGAAGGCAATATTTTTTTTAGCAATATCAATCACTGCATACACCTGATTGTTCTCGGCTTTAATATCTTCAAAAGCTGTTTTAGAATAAAAGCCGATGAATCCTGTTTTGGTTAAATAAAGTTGACCATGACTTTTAATTGCAAAACCAATGATGCACGACAGAATGATTATTTTCTTCATTAAAATTTAATTTAATTGTTCAATGCACCCTGATGAACCCATGCAACTATTTTGTTCACTTGACAATCGGGTAGTTTAGGTAAACCATAAGGCATTGCTACAAAACCGGAAGCATGTGTAACATTGCCTACAAGTTTACCATTGTCGGCCCAAATTTTTAAGTTGCTGTAACCTTCCAATAAAATACCGCCACTACCGCCGGTGTTTCCGCTGCCGTGACAGCTATAACAATTATTTTGAAGGATACTAGTGATGTCTGCAGAATATTTTACTGCACTTGTATCGCATTGCGATGTGACAGGTGTGGTAGGAGTGGTAGGTGTTGTAGTTAATGTATCGGCACTTTGTTTTGAACAGGATATTATTCCAATCAAAGTGATACTGCCGAGGATTGATAAAATTGAAATTGTTTTTTTCATTTGTTTAGATTATTAAATTTTAGATAATATTTATTTTTCGATCACACAATCAACAAGGTTTACATCAACCAGATAACCGGTACAACGGCCCTTTATAACTATTTGATCTTTTTTGGATGGAAGTTTGATTGATTCATCTTTCGATAAAACAAAACCGCAATTGATATTGCCCATTTGTTCACCTGATCCCAATTGAATATTAGCCGTACTATCAGTATGTTCTATAGCTATGACATTGCCTTTTACTTCCAGTATTTTGTCGACAAATATTTTATTGGCGCTATTTTCGTCCTGTTCGAATTGTTTATACAATTCTTCTGCCGTAAGGCTTTTCTCGGCTTTTATTGCTGCCACATTGGTATGCGGTTCCCGGAAATTATAAATCCCCCAACTAACAATTAAGATTATTATGGCAACCACCGATAATATAATTTTCTTACGCATAAACTAATACCAATAATTATTGACTGTTTGTTGATATTGATTACGGGATTATGAAAGAAGGGTTGCTTTGAAAGAATAATAAAGTGGATTTGTACTAAGAATGTACGGCTTGGAAAACCGTTACTGATGATTTTGATATAAAAATGATGACTTACATCGATTGCCGGCAAGTGAAAAAAATTTTAAATGCATCTTCGGGTCGTGATAAAAACAACCCTTGCCTTTAATAAGATAGCTCTAAGAAGATATCCCGATACATTTTGTTCAGGATTGAAACTTGTTCTACCACCCCAAATAAATAAAAAAAACGCAATCACATATTGGGATTGCGTTTTTTTTATTAGTTGCGGAGAGATAGGGATTCGAACCCCAGGACCTGTTACAGTCAACGGTTTTCAAGACCGCCGCATTAGACCGCTCTGCCATCTCTCCGGCGCAAAAATACATCCTCAAGTATATCAACCCAAAAAATATAAAAAAAAGATTTTCGTAACAGGGCTTATTTAATAATAATTGTTGTAATTTTCTTATCAATTACTGCTTATGAAAAAAGTATCTCAAATTCTTGCCCGTAAAGGAAGTACCGTTATTTCGGTTGATAGTTCTACCACTGTTTTTGACACACTGAAATTAATGTCAGAAAAAAATATTGGATCGGTGGCAGTTACACAAAATGGTAAGTATATCGGCTTACTTACCGAAAGAGATTATGCGCGTAAAGTTATTTTATTGGGAAAATTATCTACCGAGACCCGTGTTTCTGAGATCATGAGTACCGACCTGCCTCATATTTCACCCGATTTCTCCATTGAAGTTTGTATGCATATTTTGAGTGAAAAAAATTTACGATATCTGCCTGTGTTCGACAACAGCGATGAATTCTGTGGCATCATTTCGATCGGCGATGTGGTAAATGAAACCATCCACTCCCAGAAAGAAGTGATAGAGCAATTGCAACATTATATACATTCCTGATTTAATAAATAGATAAAGCATCCAATCCTTATCTTTGGCGCAATGCGTCATTTAAGATCAGTCAATAAATATTTCTGGAAGTACAAGACCCGTTTATTATTGGGCTTTGTATTTATTGTTTTATCCAACTATTTCCGCATCCTTACACCACAAATATCGGGCTATGTTGTTGATAAGGTAGAGCATTCTATCAGTCAGCATACCGGTAATAAAAATGTTCAGGAAAAAAGCAGAACAGCAAAATATGATGTATTGGTAGTTGAATTGATCAATACCATCGAAGCTGCCAATACAAGTTTTGGTGAAAATGTGATTTTATGCGGCATCACTTTATTGGTGTTGGCCATACTGAGCGGATTATTTATGTTTCTGATGCGGCAAACGATCATTGTAATGAGTCGCCACATTGAGTTTGATCAGAAGAACGAAATATTCAAACATTACCAGCAACTCGATACAAATTTTTATAA
>JAGWPQ010000179.1 GCA_028877045.1 Bacteroidota bacterium
GTGCTTTCATCGGATTACTCACATAAAACAATTCACAGAAGAAAGAAACCTCAGTTAGAGCATAATCCGTAGACTACTATTTTTGAGTTTCTGATTTTATAAAATTATTCTCCTGAATCTAATTGATAGTCATACCAAATATGTAAAAAAAATTGCATCGCAATTAGGCTTTGACTTCTGCGGCATTGCAAAAGCACATCAATTAACCGATGATGCCCGCAGGCTGGAAAGTTGGCTGCAAAAGGGTTTTAACGGAAAGATGCAATACATGGAAAATTATTTCGACCAGCGAATAGATCCTGCTTTATTAGTGCCCGGAGCAAAGTCGGTCATTACTTTACTAAAAAATTACTACCCTTTTTTCCATCAAAAAGAAGGTACGCCAAAGGTTTCGAAATATGCTTTTGGCAAAGATTATCACGAAGTGATCAAAGAGAAACTGAAAGAGTTTTTATTTGAGTTGCAACAAAATATTGGTGAAGTAAACGGACGTGGCTTTATTGATTCGGCCCCGGTTTTAGAAAGAGCATGGGCTGTGAAAAGTGGCTTGGGCTGGATCGGTAAGAACGGAAATTTAATTACCAAACAAAATGGTTCGTTCTTTTTTATTGCCACATTAATTGTTGATGTTGATTTAAAATATGATGATGCTTTTGCAAAAGATTATTGCGGCAGTTGCACAAAATGTATCGACAGTTGCCCCACAGATGCCATCACCAATAATAAAGTGATAGATGGCAGTAAATGTATTTCGTATTTTACCATCGAATTAAAAGATGCATTGATACCCGATGCCATGAAAGGAAAATTTAATGACTGGATGTTTGGTTGTGATATTTGCCAGGATGTTTGCCCCTGGAACCGTTTCAGCAAACCGCATCACGAAATAAACTTCACTCCTGTTCCGGAAATATTAAATCTTACAACAAAAGAATGGCAGGAAATGAGTGAAGAATCCTTTAAACAAATTTTTAAACATTCGCCACTTAAACGCAGCAAGTATGCTGGCATTCAACGAAACCTGAAATTTATTCAACAATAAAATTGAAAGTATATTTATGTGACGAGAAAAAAGTTCAGCAATATTCGAACGTTGAAGTGAGTGACACAACAGGCGATGCCATGAAATACAAAAGCCCATAACAAAAAAATAAAATGAACAAAAACATAGATCAACTTTATCGCATTGCCAATAAAAAAGAAAGACTAATTATTGGTTTGATGAGCGGCACATCGGTAGATGGTTTGGATGTTGCATTGTGCAATTTTAAAGGCAGCGGCGTCGAAACTGAAATTGAAATATTATTTTTTGAAACGGCTGCATTTGATGATGATTTAAAAAAAGAAATCAAATCGGTTTTCAGTAAAAGAAATGTTGATCTGGAGAAAGTTTGCTTGTTAAATGCGTGGATTGCTGATCGTCATGCCGCAATTATAAATGGCTGTTTAAAAAAATGGAATATTAAAAATGAGGATGTTGATTTGATTGCAAGTCACGGCCAAACCATTTATCATGCACCAAAAATTTTGCATGGCATTGATAAATTTCCGAACGCCACTTTACAAATTGGCGATGGTGATCATTTGGCTGTAAAAACAGGAATTATTACAGTGAGCGATTTCCGCCAAAAGCATGTTGCAGCCGGCGGTGAAGGTGCGCCGCTAGCTGTTTACGGCGATTATTTTATTTTTAGCAAAAAGGCTGAAAACCGCGTCATGCTTAATATTGGCGGCATTGCTAACTTTACTTATTTGCCCGGCAACTTAAATGTTGATGAAGTGTTTAGTACCGATGTTGGTGCCGGGAATACTTTGATGGATACTTATGTTCAAAAATATTTTGAAGGAAAATATTTTGATAAAAATGCAGCCATTGCAAAACAGGGAATAGTGAATGAAAATTTATTAGGCGCATTAAAAGACAATATTTTTTTTAAAAATGATTTTCCAAAAACAACCGGACCAGAGTTATTTAATTTGAATTTTGTTGATGATGCAAAACTAAAATCGAACACACAAAACATCTTGCATATTGATACGATGGCAACATTAAACCGATTTTCCGCCGATGGAATTGTTGATGCTTTAAAAAGAAGTTTGCCCGCAAAAGATTTTGTTGTTTATACCAGCGGTGGCGGCATGCACAACGATTTGCTGATGCAAAATATAAAACAGCAATTGCCGGATATTTTATTTAAAAATTTTACCGATCTGAATATTAACCCAGATGCAAAAGAGGCATTGCTGTTTGCTGTTTTGGCAAATGAATGTATTTGCGGAGGAGAATTGAAATTTGCTAAAGAAAAAAACGGGATACCTAATATAACAATGGGCAAAATCAGTTTTCCGTGGTAGCAGGCAGTTCGGTCTTTTCGACAATGGCTTTTAATCTTGCTAGATTATTTTCCATCATTGTTCCTAAAATCTTATCATTCATCATCGAAGCAAATTTTTCCCAGGGATACCATTTCACCTGCTGCTCGAATTGCCATTGAACAACAGTTATCTTAGAAGATGAATCGTTTATCAAATTAATCATTGAAGTCATTTTTTTGTTCTTGTTTTGCCAGGATGATTTGATTGAATAATTTGATGCTGTATCAATCAAAACCATTGTCCCTGCTAAATCTGCTTCGGTTTTAGAAATAATTTTTACAGAAGGTTTCTGCATTCCGTCGACCCATATTTTCCAACCATCAAAATCTTTTATCAATGCAACAATTGAATCTTTAGGCATATTAACATTTACAGCACGAGATACCATTATTGTTGATGGAAATAATAATGAGAGCAGCGTAACTATCACAAATAAAATCGCTGCACTTATTAATCCAAGTTTTATAAAACGCATAAAATGAAAATTAAAAACTAAAGTCTAAAAAAGAAAAACTAAATCGTTGATACCCTATCATGCTGAATTTTGTTTAACAACTTAATCTCTAAATAACTAATTCGTGTAATTCGTAGAAATTCGTGTAATAAAAAATTATTCCCACTTAAACGTTTTAACCGCTACGGCATAAACAACAATTCCCCAAACTGCAAGAATAGTGATCTCTTTCCAAACATCTATCAGATTGGCACCTTCAAAAGCAATGCTGCGCATGGCATTATTAAAATGCGTTAATGGCAAAATATTACAAAGCGGTTGCAACCATGCAGGAAAATTATCAATCGAAAAAAATGTTCCAGCCAATAAAAATTGCGGCAATGTAAACAAGTTTGCAAATGGCGGAATCGTATTTTCGTTCTTCGCCAATCCGCTTACAATAAAACCAAATCCCATAAATACTAATAACGCCAAGAAGCTTAATACCATTATCTCTAAGAAAGTAATAAACCCATGTACCAATGTAAAATGAAATGCCAGTTTTCCAATTCCGATGATGATTACTGCGTTCATCAATTGAAAAATAACGCGGCTCAATGTTTCTCCTAAAATAATATACGAGCGGCGGATAGGTGTTGCATAAAATCTTTTTAAAACCAATTGCTGGCGCAGGTTAAAAAATAAAAATGCTACTCCAAAAACACCGGCACTTAATAAAGAAAACCCTAATTGTCCGGGCAAAATAAAATCGATGGTACGATAAATGCGGCCCGGAATTTTTACAACATCATTATTAATTGTTGCAATGGTTGGTGTGTTGGGAAATGCTTTTTTATTGATGCCCGAAACAACCGATTCGATGATCTGTTTTAATATCGCAATATTTTGCGGCGAAACAGCTTCTGAACTTTTTAATTGAATATGGTATGGCGCCCCACCCTGCTGATTTGTTTTTTCTATTAAAATAACAGCCGTTA
>JAGWPQ010000180.1 GCA_028877045.1 Bacteroidota bacterium
ACAGCCGATTGCCCCAAAGTGATATAACCCAAACCAACATCCTGCAACACTTTTATTTTTCTGTAGATCCACGGCACTGCCTGAAAAAATTCGCAGGCATCATCAACCGTCATATCCAACACATCGCTGATCGATTTTCCTTTGTAACGAATTTCTAAAGTTTCGCGGTTGTATCTTTTGCCGTTACATTTTTCGCAGTGCACATACACATCGGGCAGAAAATTCATTTCAATAACACGCATGCCACCACCTTCGCAAACATCGCATCTTCCTGTTTTTACATTGAATGAAAATCGTCCTGCATTATAACCACGGATTTTTGCTTCAGGCACCGATGCAAACAAAGTTCTTATATCGGTAAAAAATCCGCAATAGGTTGCAGGGTTGCTGCGCGGAGTTCTTCCAATGGGCGATTGATCTATTTCAATTACTTTATCGATATGCTCCAAACCCTTGATGGACGTATATTTCATCGCATCACCTTTACTGTCGTAACAATGCTTTGCCAACAAAGGATACAATGTTTCATTGATTAAAGTTGATTTGCCGCTGCCACTAACACCACTCACGACAATTAATTTTCCGAGCGGAAATTTTACATCAATGTTCTTTAAATTATTTCCGTTTGAACCTTTTAATTCTAAAAATTTTCCATTGCCCTTTCTTCTTTCTTTCGGAACAGGAATTGATTTATTTCCATTTAAATATTGCGAAGTTTCGGAGTTGGATGAAAGCACTTCTTTAGGTGTGCCTTGTGCAACAATCTCGCCACCATGCTTGCCGGCTTTTGGTCCGATATCAACTAAATGATCGGAAGCCAGCATAATATCTTTGTCGTGTTCAACCACCAAAACACTGTTGCCGATATCGCGTAAATTTTTTAATGCCTCGATCAATCGATGATTATCCCTTTGATGCAAACCAATACTCGGCTCATCTAAAATATAAGTAATGCCTTGCAATTGAGAACCGATCTGTGTTGCCAAACGAATTCGCTGAGATTCGCCACCACTAAGAGTTTTAGAAGGCCGGCTTAATGACAGATAAGTTAATCCAACATCCAATAAAAATTGCAATCGTTCTCTTATTTCTTTTAAAATATCTTTTGCTATAGTGTTTTGTTTATTGCTTAAACGTTTTTCAATTCCGTTAAACCAAAGCAATAATTTATCCAAATTCATATCGCTTAACTCAGCAATATTTTTTTCATCAACCTTGAACCATAAACTTTCTTTTTTTAATCTTGCACCGTTGCATGATGAACAAACAGAAAGTTGCATGTATTTTTCTACCCATGCTCTTAAACCATCATTGCTTAATGAAGAGGTGAACCATCTTTTCAGCATTGGAATAATTCCTTCGTAACTGCCGGTAAAAGATTGTGGAATCGTTTCATCATTCATATCGATCACAACATCGGGATTAATATTTTGATCGCCATACAATAATAAATCGAGTTGATTTTGCGGTAAACTCTGAAGCGGTTTATCTAAACTGATCTTATGTTTTTTTGCAAAATGGATCACTTGCTGAAAAACACTTGCTTCTCTTTCTTCGCCCAATGCGGTAATGCCACCCTCGTTTACACTCTTTGATTTGTCGGGAACAACAGCATTCATGTCAATCGTATAAACATTGCCCAAACCGTTGCAGGTTGGACAAGCGCCATAAGGCGAATTGAATGAAAACGCGTTGGGGCTTGGTTCTTCGTAACTGATGCCGGTATCTATACACATCAACTGTTTAGAATATTGAACAATCTTATTGGTATCATTCAATAAAATAAACAACAGGTCTTTCCCCATTTTTAAACTTTGCTGCACACTTTGACTTAACCTAACTTTCATATCATCGTTAACAGCCAACCTATCGATCACTACTTCAATATCATGAATTTTATAACGATCAACCTGCATTCTCGCGGTGAGGTCCAGCACTTCGCCATCAACTCTAACTTTTACAAAACCTTTCTTGCGAATATCTTCAAACAGTTCACGGTAATGTCCTTTTCTTCCGCGGATCAGCGGTGCTAAAACAGAAATTTTTTTGCCTTTATATTTTTCAAAAATGTTTTCAACAATTTCTTCTTCACTAAACTTCACCATTTTTTTTCCGGTGTTATAACTGTATGCTTCGCCAATTCTTGCAAACAGTAATCGCATAAAATCATACACCTCGGTAACAGTGCCAACTGTTGATCTCGGATTTTTATTGGTGGTTTTTTGTTCGATAGAAATCACCGGTGACAGTCCTGTTATTTTATCAACATCGGGCCTTTCCATATCGCCCATGAATTGTCTCGCATAAGCACTGAAACTTTCCATGTAACGGCGCTGACCTTCGTTATAAATCGTATCGAATGCCAATGAAGATTTTCCACTACCACTCACTCCCGTAAAAACAACCAGTTTATTTTTAGGAATAGAAATGTCGATGTTTTTTAAATTATGTTCACGTGCACCAAACACTTCGATCATTTCATGATGAATATTATTCGATTCTATTTTCTTTTGCTTTGCCATAGTAACCCGATAAAGATAAGAACATCAGACAAGTAAAAAAGTTATGAAATGAGTAAGATTTTTTATGTAGCCGGCAACAGGATTTCTGTGCAGCTTCAGTGGCGTCGCACTCTTGTACTGC